>WJJA01000607.1 GCA_014729955.1 bacterium | reverse complement strand
TAGAGGGGGTGATTCTCCCGGACGAACAGCCTCCCCGGGGTCGGCAACTCCTCCAAAGGCGCACAAGTCCGGCCGACCACGGGTTTCGGTGCCGGGCGGAGAAAAAACACCCGGCAACGGCCGTAGCAGGCGCTGCCGGGTGAAGACTGTAAAAACAGGATGCAGGGACGTCCTACTTCTCATCGTCCTCGTCGTTTTTGTCCTTGTCCTCGCCATCGTCATCGATGCTTGTGGAGGGACGGCCGGAGGTAGCGCTGCCGAGCATATCATCGAAGCGGCGCAGGTCGGATTCCTGGGCTTTACGCACCGCTTCCTCAAGCTTTTCCTTCTCTTTCATTTTGTCGAGCACGCTCTTGCCATTGTCTTTTTCACCCTCCATGAAGACCTGGAAGATGTCGATCGGCACCGGGAAGATGGTGGTGGAATTGTTTTCCGCGGCGATTTCGACCAGGGTCTGCAGGTAGCGCAGAGTAAGCGACATCGGCGCGGATTCCATCAGCACCGCGGCGTCGGTGAGCCGCTTCGCGGCCTGGTATTCACCGTCCGCGGCGACGATCTTCGCACGCCGGACACGATCCGCCTCGGCTTCCGCGGCCATTACACGCTTCAGCTCCTGGGTGAGGTCGACATGCTTGATCTCCACAGTGGAGACCTTCACACCCCAGCTGTCAGTATGGTCGTCGATAATCTCCTGCAGGCGCGTATTAACCATGGCGAGGTTGTCGAGCATGTCCTGCAGCGAAATCTCGCCGATTACCGCACGCAGGGTGGTCTGGGCGATCTGGATGGTCGCCTGGTAGTAGTTTTCCGCGTTCACAACCGCACGTGCCGGTTCCATCACACGGAAGTAGATGACGGCGTTGACCTGTACGCTGACGTTATCCTTGGTCAGCAGGTCCTGCGGCTGCACATCGAACACCTGGATCCGGGTCGATACCGTTTTGACCTGGTCGATGATCGGGATGATGAATACGATCCCCGGACCCTTTACACCCTGCAGCCGACCGAGACGGAAGACCACCAGACGGTCGTACTCCTTCACGACACGAATCGCCGAAAAGAGTACAATCAGGATGAAGACCAGCAGAATAATCGTAGGAAGACCCATCGCACACTCCTCGCACCGTTGTACGGCGCTTTTGGGGTTGCCGTTCGTTTACAGGGTTTTCAATTCCTCAATGAAACGATCCATCTCCGCACGGGTCCGTTTTTCGGTCACCGCGACAAGCAGCCTGTTGCGCATTTCCGGATAGAAACGATCGAGCCGAATGCCCGCGAAGAAGCCTTTGTCCTTCATCTTGTCTATGATGTGTTCGGCCGGTTCGGGGGTTTCGAACACGAACTCGTTGAAGAAGGGCCGGTCGAAGGCCGGAGTCCAACCATTCAGCTCGCTCATGCGACCGTGCAGGTAGTGTGCCTTGTGGTAGCAGAGATGCGCGACCTTCCTGAAGCCCTCTTTGCCGAGCAGGGCGACATGGATCAGGGACGCCAGTGCGTTCAAGCCCTGGTTGGTGCAGATGTTCGAGGTTGCCTTGCCGCGGCGGATATGTTGTTCCCGTGTCTGCAAGGCCAGTACGAAGCCGCGTCGGCCTTCGACATCCTGCGTGAGGCCGGAAATTCGTCCGGGCATCTGGCGGATCAGCTTCTCTTTGGCGGCGAACAATCCGACATAAGGGCCGCCGTAACCCATGTGATTACCCAGACTTTGTCCCTCGCCGGTGACAAGATCGGCGCCGTAGGCACCCGGCGATTCGAGCATCCCCAGCGCGACGGGGTAGGCGTTCACGGACGCCATCGCGCCGGCATCTTGCGCGGCTTTGACCAGCGCACGTCCGTCCTCGATCACCCCGAAGAAGTTCGGCTGGGAGAAGAGCAGCACCGCGGTGTCGTCTCCCAACGCAGCCGAGAGCGCGTCCATATCGGTACGGCCGTCTTTCAGCGGCACGGTCTGCAGGTCGATGCCGGACGTGTCGGCGTAGGTGCGCATGATCTTCAGTGTGTGCGGGTGTACCCCCTCGCTGAGGAGCACCTTCTCACGTTTGCGCTGCACACGAAGCGCCAGCAGCATCGCTTCGTTCATCGCGGTCGGGCCGTCATAGAGACTGGCGTTGGCGACTTCCATACCGGTAATGTTCGCGATTACCGACTGGAACTCATAGATCGCCTGCAGGGTGCCCTGAGAAACTTCGGGTTGGTAGGGTGTGTAAGCGGTATACCATTCGCTGCGGGAGAGGATCGCGCCGACGGCTGACGGAATGAAATGGTCGTAGCTGCCGCCGCCGAGGAAGCCGACCGCCTCCACGGCACCGCGGTTCTTTGCGGCCATTTCTTTCATCATTGCGGTGACTTCGAACTCGGACAATCCCTTCGGGATGTCGAGGCCGTTCGGCAGCCGCACGTCTTTCGGAATCGCCGCGATCAGGTCTTCAAAGGAAGCGACCCCGATCTCCTGCAACATCTGCTCGAGCTGTTCATCGGTATGCGGCACGTAGGCCATGGAAACCGTCTCCGTTTATGCATTCCGGAGGGCAGGTCGGTGCCCGGCTGAGAAAACGCCTGCCCCCACTTGAAAAACCGTTTGTCGCGGCGGGCAGAGACGCCCGCCCTACCCTGTGATACACGATCTGATCGCGGCGGGCCGGCCGGCGTTCGGTCGGCAGGACGCGCGCCCCACCCGGCGGTACAGTTTGTTTTCATGAGGGAAAGGGCGCCATTCGGTCGGTCTAACTTTCACCGAATACGCCCTCCATGTTTCCTGCTTCGCGTTTCGAACGACTCTCCTCAATCGGAGATGTGCTGCTCGTACGCTTCCGCGTCCATCAAGCCGTCCAGCTCGGTCTTATCGGACGGTTTGACCTTGAACAGCCAGCCATTGCCATAGGGCTCATCGTTGACCGTTTCGGGTGCGGTGTCCAGTTCCTCATTGATCTCGGCGATTTCGCCGGAAATCGGGGCGTAAATGTCTGCAACAGTTTTGACCGCTTCAATGCTGCCGATCGCGTCGTCACGTTTGACCGCTTCGCCCACGCCGGGCAGCTCAACAAACACGACGTCTCCCAGTTCGCCCTGGGCATAATCGGTGATGCCGATGGTCGCGACATCGCCTTCCAGCTTCACCCACTCGTGTTCTTCGGTGTACTTGAGATCCTGCGGAATCTCCGACATTGGACCACTCCTACAATGTTCTTGGTTTCCGGCGGGCGTTCATCCAACGTTCCAGAAAACCTGTGTCCACCTTGCCCGCACGGAACTCGTCCGTGGATAAGATATTCTTGTGAAGGGGAATGGTTGTGGGTATCCCCTCGATGATGAACTCCTCAAGAGCACGGCGTCCACGCTGCAACGCCTCTTCGCGCGTCTCACCATGCACAATCAGCTTGGCGATCATGGAATCGTAAAACGGGGGGATCCTGTAGCCGTTGTAGGCGTGGCTGTCCACCCGAACACCGCGTCCTCCCGGCATGTGGAAGGTCTGCAGGGTGCCGGGCGCGGGCAGGAAATTCTTGTCCGGGTCTTCCGCATTGATGCGAAATTCGATCGCGTGCCCGCGAATCTCGACATCTTCCTGTTTCATGGGGATCGCCTCGCCCTGCGCGACACGAATCATCAGTTTGAGCAAATCGACACCGGTTACTTCTTCCGTGACCGGGTGCTCCACCTGGATACGCGTATTCATCTCCATGAAATAAAAGTTGCCATCGGGAGTCAGGAGAAACTCGACCGTACCGGCGCCTACATACTTGACCGCTTGCGCCGCCTTTACCGCGGCATCGCCCATTTGTTCGCGCAACTTGTCGGTTACGACAGGGCAGGGGCTCTCTTCGACGAGTTTCTGGTGCCGACGTTGCAGCGAGCAGTCGCGTTCGCCGAAGTGCAGCACGTTGCCGTGCGCATCGCCCATGATCTGCACTTCCACGTGACGCGGGTTCTCGATGTATTTCTCGAGATACAGATCCGAGTTGGAGAAGGCGGCTTCGGCTTCTGCCTTGGCAAGCTCGTAGCTCGACTCCAGCCCCGCCTCGGACCGTACCACACGCATGCCCTTGCCTCCGCCGCCGGCGCTCGCCTTCAGGATCACCGGGTAGCCGATACGGTCGGCAATATTGCGCGCTTCATCGAGGCTTCTTACGACACCATCCGACCCGGGGGTGACCGGCACACCTGCCGCAATCATCGTCGCCTTCGCCTGAGCCTTGTTGCCCATGCGGTTGATAGCCTCCGCGGACGGGCCGATAAAGGTCAGGCCGCTTTCATCGCACACCTCGGCGAAGTCGGCGTTTTCTGCAAGGAAGCCGTACCCGGGGTGAACCGCATCGGCGCCGGAAACCTCCGCCGCCGCCAGGATGCGCTTCTGGTCCAGGTAGCTCTGGTTGGACGGGCCCGGTCCAATGCAGACGGCCTCATCGGCGAAGCGTACGTGCAGGCTTTCCGCATCGGCCTGGCTGTAAACCGCGACCGTCGGGATGTCGAGCTCCCAGCAGGCGCGGATGATACGCAGGGCGATCTCACCGCGGTTCGCAATCAGGATTTTCTGGAAGGAATCAGCCATTGGGATCAATGAGGAATAGTGTCTGCCCGAACTCGACCGGCTGGGCGTTTTCCACGAGGATATCGACCACGCGGCCGCTAACGTCGCACTCAATCTCGTTCATCAGCTTCATCGCTTCGACGATGCAGACGACGTCGCCGGCCTTTACCTTATCGCCGATCTGAACATAGGGATCGGCATCCGGAGCGGGAGCGCGGTACATGGTGCCGACCATCGGCGATTTCAGCTCATGGTAGTCTGCTTTCTTCGCCGTTTCGGCCTGCGCGGCGGTGTCGACCGCGGGGGCCGGGGCGGCTGCCGGTGCCGGGGCAGCTTGCGGTACGGCAATCGTCTGCACTGCCGGAGCGGGCGCCGGTTGAGCATGCGGATCCGCCTTGCGGATCACGATCTTCGAACCTTCCTGCTCAAACTCCAGCTCATGTATCTCGCTCGATTCCACCAGTTTGACCAGCTTTCTCACATCCGAAAACTGCATCGGGACTCCTTTCAGTCCTATCGGATCGGCTTGCTTGCTCTCTTTGACTCACCCTGCGATACCGCAGGCAGGGACTCCTGCGCCACTCTTCCAATGTGATGCCGACAGTGTCACGGTCGGGGACGCCTGCACCACTCGAATGCCGGGTCGCATATCCTCCCGGAACCCGGACCGCTTTGTTTATGTCAGCCTTACACCCGGCCGAGATATTCGTCCGAGCGGGTGTCGATCTTGATCACATCGCCCTGGTTGACGAAGAGCGGTACCTGGATCACTGCACCCGTTTCCACCTTCGCCGATTTGGTCACGTTGGTGACCGTATCGCCCTTGGCGCCGGGTTCGGTTTCAACGATTTCCAGCTCAAGGAAAAACGGCAGTTCCACCAACAGCGGCGTTTCGCCGTGGAACATTACCTTGTAGGTTTCACCTTCCTTCAAGTATTGCGAAATCTCTTTGGGGACGAGGTCATCGTTGAGGAAGACCTGCTCGTAGGTTTCGTTATCCATGAAAACAAACTGCTCGCCTTCCTGGTACAGGTACTGCATCTGCCTCGCTTCCAGGCGGACATCTTCGACCTTTTCCCCGGAACGGAAGGTGTTATCGACCACCTTGCCGTTGATGACGTTCTTCAGCTTGGTGCGTACAAATGCTCCGCCCTTGCCGGGCTTGACATGCTGGAATTCGACGATGGAATACAATTCATCGTTAAACCTGATGACCATGCCGTTACGAAAATCGGCGGTGGACGCCATGTTGCTACCCTCACGTTGCCTTGCACAGTATACTCGTTCTCGTGGACAGTCGCAGGCCATCGATTCGGTCGGCCAAGTCCACGTATCGTTCCTCGTTTCACGCTTTTCCCGCGGATTCCCACTCACTCAATTTGTCCAGAAACGCGGGCTCCCGCAGGATCTTCACATCCAGTTTTTGAGCCTTGGTCAATTTAGCGCCCGCGGCTTCTCCCGCCACCACATAATCGGTGCGTGAAGAGACAGAAGAGGTCACATTTGCTCCCAGCGCCTCCAGCCGTTCGGTGGCTTCCTGCCTGCTCATGGAGTCGAGAGAACCGGTCAGCACGATTCGCGTGCCCGCGAGCGGGGCAGAAGGCCCCTTTTCTCCCGCATCGCCGTGCCGCTTGCCGAAATTCACACCGGCTTTCCGCAGTTTCTCGATGACGGTCAGGTTGCGCGGCCGGCTGAAGAACTCCACGAGGCTTTCGGCAATGCGCGGGCCGATCTCGTCGATCTTGGTCAGCTCTTCCATGGCGGCACGGCCCTGCTCGGTCGAGGAGAGATCATCAGCTACCAAGGTTTGCAGGAGTTTCGGCTTGATGATCGCATCGGCCAATTCGTCCAGGTGGCCGAATTTTCTTGCCAGCACACGAGCCACCCCGGAACCGACGTATCGAACCCCGAGAGCGAAGATCAATCGTTCCAGCCCGGCATCTTTGGAGGCTTCGATGCCCTGGACCAGTTTGCGCGCGGATACCTCTGCAAACCCAGGCAGGTTGGCCGCCTGCTCATACGTGATGAAGTAGAGGTCGCCTGGATCTTCCACGAGTTTATGATCGACCAGCAGGTCGACGGTCATCGCGCCGACACCGTCGATGTCCATCGCTCCGCGGGATACGAAGTGCTTCAGCCGTCCTCTCAGCATCGCCGGACAGGCAACATTGATGCAGCGCCGAATCACTTCGCCTTCGGGTTTCAGCAATGGCTCACCGCACTCGGGGCAGCTATGAGGAGGTTCGTAGACTCCCTTTGGTTCGCCCGGTGCACGTCCGGTGACCTTGGGAATGACGTCGCCGGCCTTTTCGAGCACGACCTGTATGTTCGGCCCGATACCGAGGCGCTGGATTTCTTCTTCGTTGTGCAGGGTGGCCCGCTTGATAGTAGAACCCGCCAATTGCACCGGTTCCAGTTCCGCAACGGGTGTCACCGCTCCGGTTCGGCCTACCTGGTGGGTGATTTCTCGGAGCAGGGTCGTCGCCTTCTGTGCGCGAAACTTGTACGCCATCGCCCAGCGCGGGGTTTTGGCGGTGGTGCCCAGTTCCTCGCGCATCCTGCGGTCGGCAACCTTCACCACGACGCCGTCCATGTCATGAGGGAACTCCGACCGTTCAGCGGCAAGCCCGGACCAGAAGGCGTCGATTTCATGGACCGTCTCCGCCACCGTCCACGGCTGCACGACAGGGAAATGCATCTTCTCAAGTGCAACCAGTCGCTCATCCTGCCGGTCGCCGACCCAGTCGCCTTCGATGAGCAATTCATACACCCACAGCCGCAGTTTCCGTTTGCGCACCTCCTGGGGATTCAGCAGTTTGAGCGATCCGGCGGTGGCATTGCGGGGATTGGCGAAGGGGGTTTGTCCCTGCTCTTCGCGTTTCTCACTGAGTTCGACAAAATCTTTGCGGTTCATGACCACTTCGCCGCGCACTTCAAAATCCTGCTGGACTCCCGGTCCGTCTCGCACTTCGAGGGGAATGCCGCGTACGGTACGAAGGTTGGCGGTGATGTCGTCGCCCTGACGTCCATCGCCTCGTGTTACGCCGAGATGAAAGCGGCCCTGTTTGTAGTGAAGAGTCACCGCTACGCCGTCCAGCTTGGGCTCGCAGGTGTAGTGGACCTTCTCCAGCCCCAGCTCACGACGCACCCGCTCCTCGAACTCCTGCACTTCGGCAAACGAGTAGGTGTTGGCGAGCGACATCATCGGGCGGGTATGACGAACCGTGACAAATCCTTCAGCAGGGCGTCCGCCGACACGTTTGCTCGGACTCGAAGACGTCACCCAGTTCGGGTGCTGTTTCTCGATATCCAGCAGTTCGCGGTAGAGCTCATCATAGTGCTCGTCAGAGATCTCCGGTTGAGCGAGCACATAATACTTGTAGTCGTGCTTCTCAAGATCCCGGATCAGTTCCTCGTACCGCTCCCGTGTGGTGACTGCCATGGCCTCGGCTGCTGTTAATTGAAGGGGTCCGTAAACTTTTGAATGTAGGAAAAGGGGGAAACGTGAGCAAGGGATGGGGTCTCACGGGCGCACGCGGCGGGCACCGACAAACCTTGTCTGCCAGATACGGCGGTTGAGATCATCCACTGTGACGCCTTCACTCGCCGATGCATGGGTGAATTTGCCGTCGTCAAGGTAGATGCCGACGTGTGATATCTTCCTGCCGTCCAGATTGAAGAAGAGCAGATCGCCCTTTTCAAGTCGGCTGCGGGGTATCGAGTTGCCGTGCCGGAACTGTGACCGGGCGGTGCGAGGCAACTTGACGTCGTAGGCTTTTCGGATCACGGCACGCACGTAGGCGCTGCAATCCACACCGGTGTTCGGTGACTCTCCGCCATAGCGGTAGGGTGAACCGATCCAGGGGCGGTAGGCCTGATCAATCGGGTCCATACCGCTGCCGTGGCCCGTTGGTTTTCCGTCTTTTCGCTTCTCGGGCGCCGGTCGTGCGGGCGATGTCGATGGAGGTTCAGGCTCGGGGGCCGGACGTTCATACACAGGGCGGGGTGTTCGCTCACGCTGATAGGTCGGCGCCGGTTTCAAACCGGCGCAGCCGGTCAGCAGCAGCGCAAACGGCAACATCCAGTGTAACAGCAGCTTACTCACCCGTGCCCAGTTCCTTTCGCAGCATTTTGACCAACTCGTTTCTGTGCTCTTCCCGGTCCAGGTACCCTTGAGGATCCTGCAGCAGGAACGCGTTCATGATACCGTCGATGCGGTTTGTGACACGCGCGGACCGAACGTCGAGATCCTTGGACGCAAAGATGGCGCAGAGTCGGTAGAGCAGGCCGACGCTGTCCGATCCGCTTACGTCCACCAGGTAACGATTGCCGCTACGTGCGAGCATCACTTCCGTTTCGACACGCGCCGCGGGCCGGCGATAGTAGCGGCTGCGGCGTGAATGACGCTCTAACAATATACGAACATTGATCTTGCCCTGAACAAGATCACCCCACAGTGTGGGGATGTGTGTCAATCTCTCTGCAAGCGGCGGGCCTTGCGGGAGATTGTCCTCTCCACGGAACCGATCGACGACGATGCCGTCGTCCCGGGTGAAGATCCTGGCTTCCCGCACTCCGACCCCCTGCGAGACCATCAACCCTGTTGCGTCTGCAAGCAGACCGATGCGGTCGTGCGTCACCAGGGTCAGAATCACCACATCCTTCTGCTGTTCGATCAGCCATTCCCATTGCACAACGCCGTTTCTGACCGCTTCCACGGCTGCGTAGTGACGTGCGATTTCTTCAGAGGGAATAACCACCCGGTAGCGTTCCTTCATGGACGCGATGAAGTTGTGCACTCGTTCTTCTTCACCCCGTGCCTGCAGCAAGGCGGTTACTTTCCGTGTTTCTTCGTCCACGGTCGGTGCGGGTTTCGCCTCACCGCCCTCGAGCCAGCGAGTCGCATTCAGATACAGTTCGGCAAGCAGACGTCCTTTCCAGCGACTCCATACCCCGGTTTTCACGGCACGCAGGTCGCAGACGGTCAGCAGGTAAAGGGCGCCTACGAGACGTTGAGATCCCAGCAAATGGGTAAACTCGCCGATTACCATCGGGTTTGTGATATCACGTCGAAATGCTGTCTGTTCCATCTTGAGATGATAACGCACCAGGGTGGTGACATCGTCGATGATCTCGTCGAATCCAAGCCGTTCCAGCGCGGCACGCGCCATTCGTGCCCCTTCTTCCGAATGGTCGCCTTCACGGCCCTTCGCCAGGTCGTGGAAAAAGAGGGTCCAGTGGATGAGCTGCTTCGGCTCGAATTGTGCCCAGAGAGATTGCGGCAGACCCTCCGGTCCGTCATCGGGGAGCCGGTCGAGCTCTTCGATGGCGCGCAGGGTGTGTTCATCGACGGTATAGCGGTGGTAATAGCTGCCGGTGGTCAACCCGGATATTTCCCTCCATTCCGGCAGCCAGGGGCTGATGGCATCGAGTTCGGAAAGGCGTCGCAGCCAACTTCCGAAGCCTTTGTCCTTTTCGAAGTAGGGGCGAAGGTCGCGTGCCCAGATCCGTGGACGGTGCAGGTCCTCCCAGGCTTCATGGATTTGCCGGCGCAGTTCATGGCGGGTCCGCCCGGACAGGGACAGGTTGTGTTCCGCACAATGACCGACCAGACTGAACAGCAGGAGCGGGTCGGTTGCAACATTGGACATCGCTTCCTTGCGAATGTCCACACGTCCACCGCGTTCGGCTGCTCCCTGAAAAAAGGGCAGCGGACGTCCTTCAGGAAGGTTGCGGACACCGTACTCCACAAGCAGGGGCACAAATTCATCGGCGAATCGTGCGATTTTCTCCACGGCAATGAAGGTTTCACGCATCACCTTGCGCATGCGTTCATCTTCGTTGCCGTCGTATCCCAGATGCAGCGCGACCTCGGTCTGTTCCGGAACCCCGAGAATGTCCAGCCGGCGCCGGGAGACCTGGTGCAGGCTTTCACGCAGCCGAAGAAGGAGATCGAAAGCGTTTCGCATGTCGTTCAACTCGCGATCATTCAGCAGACGCGAACGTCGCAGACGTCGAAACAGACCGTCGATCGCGCTGCTTCGTTTCCGCAGCACACTCCATTTTGCCGCGTACGCCGCACGAGCACGTTCCGCCCACAGGACATGGTGCAAATCGCGCAGACCGCCCGCCTGTTCCTTCAGATGCGGTTCAATCACACGAGGTACGGGTCCGAATTTGTCCCGTCGCTTGTGAAACTCTTCCATTTTCAGCTCGATGAACCGGTTCCACACCTCCTCGTCAAAGAGTGCGCTCAGGCGATAGTCGAGCCCTTTCGCGAGGTCGCTGTCACCCCAGACGATACGGGCTTCGAGGAGTGCTGATGCACGATCGGGAATGGTTAAGAGGTAGCGGTCGACTTCTTCGAGTCTGAGCAGAGTCTGGCCGGGCGACCAGCCTTTATCCCAGAGCGAGGTGATCAGACGACGGATCGCCGCTTCATAGCGGTCGAAATCGTCCCTGTGCAGGATGATCAAATCGAGGTCGGAACCGTATGAGTTGTCGCAACGACCGTATCCGCCGGTGGCGAGCAGGGCGATATTGTTTCGCGATGAGGTGTGTTCGTTCAGCAGACGTCGCACAAACCGATCTGCCGTGGCGGTACGCTGCAGCGCCGCAGCTATACCGTTTCCGGGAGTTGACACGTCGGGTGACAAACCGATCAGCCCCTGGTAAGCAGGTCGATCAAGCGGTCCAGTTCGTCGAGGTTGGAGTAGTGTATGGTCAGGCGACCGCCGGGGCCCTTGTGGTTCAAGCGTGTAGTCATACCGAGCGACTCTTCAATCCGTTCCGCCGTTTCGTGTGCGTGCAGGTCGGACGGCTCAGGTACGGCAACCTTCGCGCTCTCTTCCTTCTTTTTCTTGGACTGCTGCACCGCCCGCTCGATATCCCGAACCGACAGGCCTTTCGCGACGATCTTGTTGGCGTAGGCGACCTGTTCCGATTCGCGCGGAAATGCGAGCAGGGCCCGGGCATGCCCGGCGGACAGGCTGCCTTCGACCACGAGCTGCACCACCGGGGCCGGCAGCTTCAGCAGGCGCAGTGTGTTGACGACCGTGGTGCGGTCTTTCCCGACACGTTCTGCGACCTCCTGGTGGCCGAGCCCGAGGTCTTCGTTCAGGCGTCGGTAGCCGTGTGCCAGCTCAATCGGATTGAGGTCTTCACGCTGAAGGTTCTCCACGAGGGAGATTTCGAGGATCTGCTGGTCGTCCAGCCCTTCGATAATACGACAGGGTACTTTGACCAGCCCTGCGGCACGCGCTGCACGCAACCGACGTTCTCCGGCGACGAGCAGGTACTTGTCTTCCCGAGGGGTCACCAGCAGGGGCTGGAGCACCCCCTGAGCTTTCACCGACTGGATCAGCTCCTCGAGGGGCTCCGGGGCAAACCGTGTGCGGGGTTGGTCCGGCCGTGTCTGGATGAGCGCGATTTCCACTTCGGTGGAAGGCGCCTTGGCGTTCTCCTCCTCGTCCGCTCCCGGAATCAGCGCGGCCAGGCCTTTGCCCAGCGCCTGTCTAGGGCGCGCTGTCATAAGCGAGCATCTCCTCCGCCAGCGCCAGGTAGTTTTCCGCTCCCCGGCTGGTTGCGTCGTACAGAATCACCGGCATGCCGTAACTGGGCGCTTCACTCAAGCGAACGTTTCGCTGAATCGGTATGTCAAAAACCTTGCCCGCAAAATAGGTTCGAATCTCTTCAGCCACCTGCCTTGAAAGGTTGAGGCGATTGTCAAACATGGTTAAGACCGCGCCTTCTATGGTCAGCGAGGGATTCAATTGCCGCTGCACGAGGCGTACAGTGTTGAGAAGTTTGCTCAACCCCTCTAACGCATAGTACTCACACTGAATCGGGACCATGACACTGTTTGCGAGGGTTAATCCGTTCAGCGTCAACAACCCGAGGGACGGGGGGCTGTCAATGAAGACATAGTCGTAGTCTGTCAATCGTCCCTCCAGCGCACGACGCAGCACTGATTCCCGCTCGGGAACGTTAACCAGTTCCACTTCCGCGCCGACAAGCTTGATCGACGCCGGCACCAGTTCGAGGAACGGTACCTGTGTGGTAACCTTGACAGCATCCAGGTCCGCTGACCCGATCATCAGGTCGTAAATGGTCTGCTGGTCCTCTTCAAGGGTAACGCCCATCCCGCTCGTGGCGTTGCCCTGCGGATCAAGGTCAATCAGCAGGACACGCTTTTCGGCCACCGCGAGGGCGGCGGAGAGGTTGACGGCTGTGGTGGTTTTCCCCACGCCGCCTTTCTGGTTGGCAATCGAGATGATTCGGCCCATATGCCCTTCGTCGCAGGACGTCCCGCGTGTGAAAACAAGAGTTTATCCCAAGACGCTCTAATCGGTCCAATATAAGACGTTCCCCGTCACTTCCCAAACCGCGCAATGCTTGACGAAATTTCGTGCGGGGCGCTCTCTTCGTTGCATCAACCGGCGTCCACGAGGTTCGCCCTGGGCAGCATTGCACGCTCGAATTCGCGTTTCAAGGCGGGATGCTGCTTCAATTCCGGGTCACGATTGATCAGCTCCTCGGCGGTATTGCGCGCCAACAGGAGCAGATCCTGGTCCTCCGAGATATCGGCGAAGCGCATCTCGGGCATGCCGTGCTGTCGGACTCCGAAAAAGTCGCCCGCCCCGCGCAGTCGCAGGTCCATTTCCGCAACCTCAAAACCGTCGCGTGTACGCACCATGGTCCGAATGCGGTTGCGTGCGGTTTCGCCCACAGGGGGGTAACCGACCAGGTAGCATCGGCTGTCATGTCCGCCCCGGCCGATCCGCCCGCGCAACTGGTGCAGCTGTGCCAGGCCGAAGCGCTCGGCATGCTCGATCACCATTTCCGTCGCTTCCGGCACATCCACGCCGACTTCAATCACCGTTGTCGAGACGAGGATCTGATCGTCCCCGCGACGGAACCGTTCCATCGCCTCGTCTTTTTCTTCCATCTTCATACGACCGTGCAGCAGACCCACCTGCAGCCCTCGGAAGGGCCCGCGCTGCAGTTGTTCCCGGCTCTCGACCGCAGCCTGCAGGTCAACCTTCTCCGACTCCTCCACGAGGGGAAAGATGATGTATGCACGTCCGCCCTGTTCGATTCGGCGGCGGACATCAGCATACATCCGGTCACGCCCGGTCTCACCGTTGACGGCAAGTGTAGTGACTTCACCACGGCCGGGCGGGTATTCGTCCAGTTTGCTCACATCCAGGTCGCCGTAGAGCGAAAGCGCCAGGGAACGGGGGATGGGAGTGGCGGTCATGACCAGCACATCCGGCCGTGTCCCGGCCTGGGGATCAGTGAGCTTCAAACGTTGCGCCACACCGAAACGATGCTGCTCGTCAATGACCACCATGCCGAGGCGGGGAAACTCGACCGTGTCCTGGATCAGGGCGTGCGTCCCGATCGCGATCGACGGCATTCCCCCGGCGAGACGTGCGATTCGTTCGCGCCGAACCGCTGCCTTCATCCCACCTGTCAGCAATTCCACCTGCACCCCGAGGCCTTCCAGGAATTTGTGCGAGGTGAGATAATGCTGCTCCGCAAGGATTTCAGTCGGGGCCATCAATGCCGCCTGGTAGCCGTTTTCCACCGCAATGGTCATGGTGACAAGCGCCACGAGTGTTTTGCCGGATCCGACATCTCCCTGCAACAGGCGGCTCATCGGGTGAGGGTCGGACATGTCCTTCCAGATTTCGCGCAGGACACGCTTCTGAGCGCCGGTGAGCTCAAACGGCAGCTTCTCGATCATCGCTCGCGTGGTTTCGCCTACACGAGGATAGGCGATACCCTTGCGTGCCTCGCGTCGTCGCCGTCGTACCCAGGCCCACAGCAGCTGCAGCATCACCAGCTCGTCGAACTTCAGGCGTTTGAAGCCGAGATCATGTTCTTCTTCACTGCGGGGCCGATGCACGTATTTCAGGGCGGCACGCAAGTCGGGCAGGCCGAGACGTTTCAACTCGTCGGCCGGCCAGGGATCGACGATGCTGTTGATGTACTCGCCGACCAGACGGTCCATCAGCTTGCGCAGACTGTTCTCGTCCAGACCGACCTTTTCCAGTTCCCTGTTGCCGGGATACAGTGCAACCCAGCGGCCTCGGCCGGCGGCGATATCCTGCGCTTCGCCCCTGGCCAGGGACATAACCTCCGGGTGTGCGATCTGCAGGGAGCGTCCGAATCGGCGCACCTTGCCTGAAAACGCCGCCGAGAAGCCCGGTTTGATGTAGCGTTTGACCTGGTTGGTACGTCGGAACCACACCAGTTTCAGCCCGCCGGTTTCATCCTCCACCCAGGCTTCGAGACGTGTTTTGCCTTTACGCCGGATTTCATTCACATCGGTGATTGTTCCGATGACCGTGACTTCGCCCTCGGTTTCATCCTGCAACGGTCCCATCGGCGTGGTTCGTGTACGGTCGAGATAGCGGCGCGGGACATAGT
>WJJA01000082.1 GCA_014729955.1 bacterium | reverse complement strand
TCGTTCTGGAGCAGCTTTCAACGTACCTGGAATCGATTGCGGATACCCGCCGTAAAGTGATTTCCGCGATGGCGTATCCGACCTTCGTGATCATCTTCATGCTTGGTATCCTGGCGTCACTGGTCATTTTCATCGTTCCGAAATTCGCGGACATTTACGCTTCCTTCGGAGCGAGCCTGCCGATCCAGACCCGTGTGCTGATGGGGATCAGCCAGACTGTGAGCACAAACTTCCTCGAAGTGACGTTCCTGCTTCTGGTTGCTCTGTTCCTGGGCTGGATTTTGACGCTGACAGAAAAAGGGGGATTAGTCTGGGACGGCTTCAGGATGAACTTCCCCGTACTGGGACAGTTGCACCGCGACTCCATCATGACACGTTTTGCGAAGACCTTCGGCATCCTGATGGGTGCGGGTGTGCCGGTGCTGGAGTCGATCAACCACTGCCAGCGCGTGGTCGGTAACCGTGTCGTGAAAAAGGGACTTGACGATGCGAAGATGATGATTCGCGACGGTTTCGCTGTCTCTGTCGCTCTGAAGAAGACCAAGGTTTTCCCGTCTACCATGGTGCAGTTGATTGCAACCGGTGAAGAAACCGGTGAGATGGATCGTCTGCTGGAGCGAGCATCGTACTTCTATGAGAAGCAGGTGGAAGCAGTGGTGGAACGTTTAACGTCACTGATTCAGCCGTTGATGATCATGCTGCTGGGTGCAGTGGTGATTGTCATCGTGATTTCGATTTACCTGCCGATTTTCCAGATTGGTCGCGCGTTGCGCGCCGGCCTGGGTTGAGTTCGGAACGCAAAGAGTTTGAACCGGGGCGGCTCGGCCGCCCCTTTTTTCTGTAAATGCATATGGATAACTGGATCGGGTTGCTTCAAGAGGTGCCGCTCTGGTACTGGACTATGGTGTCCGGGCTGATCGGTGCGATTGTCGGCAGCTTCCTGAACGTGGTGATCTATCGTGTCCCTCGATCCATGTCCATTCTGAAACCGTCGTCGCACTGTCCATCATGCGGCACACCTATTCGGCCGTGGAATAACATTCCGCTGCTCAGTTATATCCTGCTGCGTGGCCGATGCAGTTCCTGCGGCGCAGGTTTCTCCATCCGCTATTGGGTTGTGGAAGCGCTCGGGGCGACGGTCGCGGTGTGGAGCGTCGCACGGTACGGCATCAGTTGGGAAGCGCTTGCCGGCGCGCTGTTGGGCTGGCACCTGATCGCCCTGGCCTTTATCGATATCGAAACGATGACGGTGCCCGATCATGTTGTGTTGCCGATGGCCTTGGGGGGGTTGCTGACCAGTCTCGCGGAGGGGGGGTGGAACGGTTTGGGCTTGTCGCTGCTGAGTGCGGCGATCGGAGCGGTGTTCATCCTGCTGATTCTTGTCCTGGCGCGCTGGATGTACAGAAAAGAAGGGATCGGCCTCGGCGATCTCACGACCGTGGCCGGCTACGGCACCTACATGCAGCCGATGTTAATGCCTGTTTCTTTGTTGTTTGCAGCGGTTGCAGGGCTGGCAGGATCCGGCGTCTGGATGGTAGTCAAACGACGAGACTTGCGCTCGATTCCGATACCGTTTGTACCCGCTCTTGCCGTCGGGGCGTGGTTTACATACCTCTATGGCTCTGATGTTGTTGTATTCTACCTGTCCTTGTTCCTTTCCGATTTCTGAGAGCCTCGCTTTGTGCGGGGTTGAGATCTTTATTAAGTTATATTGATTGGAACGGGCAGTTTTCGGAAGGTTGGAAGAACCATCAAAGCGGTAATCGCCGTCTGGACCGGGCAGCGGAGAAGGGCGACCGGGCAGGTTTCTTCGCGCCTGCAGCACTGCGATTTTACCACGGGTATTGTGAAGGAGGAAAGAGATGAGAAAATTGGTTCCTTTGGTACTGTTGTTTGCATTGGTCGCATCGGTTGCCTGGGCGTCGCCCACGTCCACCACACCGCTGCCGGCCCGTCTCGTGACCGGCGATGAAGAGGTCACCATTCCGGCGAATGCGCCGCAGTTTGTGCCCCGTCCGGGCGAGTTGGATGAACTGGTCGGCGATACCATCGTTGTCGGGACGACCTACTGGGAATCCCAGCACAATGGTACAGTCGGTCGTATGATCGGCTTCGCGCAGGATATCGACGGCGAATCGGAAGTGTTCCTGATTTACACCGATTTGGCGGATGAGGCGAACACCAATCGTCACATCATGGCCAACCGCGTGAACGATGCCCACTCGGAAGACTGGGCTGTCGAAGCGGGCGGACCGTTCCAGGTGGACGGCGCCGACCGTGCCGGTTACACGACCCTCGGCTTCGAGCCGGTCAATGGTGTGCCGTTCCCGGCTTACCATCGTCGTGTTTCCGCCTCGGACGATTTCTCCTCTGGTGTTGCGAGTGAGCTGTCCTTCGCCCCGATGATTTTCAACGATCACCAGGTTCCGACCCGTGATGACATCCCCTTCGCCATGATCTGGCCGCGTGCGACCTACACATCCTACAACGGTAGCGAATACGTGCACATGACCATGTCGGAAAGCCGTGACGAACCGGATGATCCTCAGCATATCACCTATGCTCGCATGCTCTGGGATCCGGCGGCCGAATCGATGACGTTGGATCTTCCGGAAGACGAAACCACGATCATTACCGACGAAGGAATGAACATTTCTTCGGATATCGCGGTTTCCAGCGACGGTTCCCGCGTGGTGGTCGGTCAGACCATGGCCCGCTACTGGACCATCGATGAAGGTTCCGAGCAGTGGCAGTGGAACAACGACATTTACCTGTGGATGTCTGAAGACGGCGGCGAAACGTTCGACGAGCCGATGAACCTGACCGATTTCCTCCCGATCGACTGGTCGCAGGATCCGGACACCATGGCGATGAACCAGGACACCATGCGTGCCTACACCGACATGTGCATCTACTTCGACACCGATGACGATCTGCATGTCGCATTCTCGCTTCGTCCATATTACGCCGTGCAGGAGCAGGCGTTCATTTCCTATTCCTACATCTACCACTGGGATGAAACCACCAACGCTTTCACGATGGCGGTGGATGCGAACTACATCCGTATCACCTCGGAATTCGCGATTTCCCAGCCGGCGTGGCACATGAATGTGAACCGGCCCAGCCTCTACCAGGATCCGGACACCGACATTCTCTGGATGACCTACAACCAGTACCTTTCGCATGCTGAAGGCGACACCACGGACATCGGTACAGCGACGGACACCAATGGTCGTCCGATGGCCAATGCGGATGTCTATGTCACCGCATCGCCTCCGGACTACACCGGCTACAACGGCCTGCGCTGGGCCGAGGGCGTAAACGTAACCAACACCAAGTGGACAGGCGACGAACCGGCGCCTCCGGGTGAGTGCCGGAGCGAGCTGGATCCGAACTTTGCGCTCAACAACGAAGGCGATTATCTGAACCTGATCTACAGCCTTGACCTGGACAGCGGTTTCCACATCCAGGAAGAAGGCGTTGCCGCGAACGTGCCCATGGTCTACCACCGTGTGCCGAAGCAAGATGTCCTCGACAGCTTTGATGCATGGGTCACGGGTGTGCCGATGCACATTGACGAGACCGGTCACTGGGAAGACCCGTTGAGCTGGGAATGGAACGACGATGAAGGCTTCTTCGAGATGAATCCGGAGAATGTGGAAGAAGGTTCGTCGGTGACTCCGCACAGCTTCGAGCTGGAGCAGAACTATCCGAACCCCTTCAACCCGACCACGACGATTGCCTTCTCGCTGCAGCATCGTGCAGATGTGAAGGTTGCGGTGTTTGACGTACTGGGTCGTGAAATTGCCACGATCGCCCAGGGCGCCTTCAACGCCGGACGCCACCAGCTGCTGTTCGACGGCTCCGAGCTGGCCAGCGGTGTGTACTTCTACCGTGTCGAAGCGGGCGACTTCCAGGCCACTCGCAAGATGGTTCTGATGAAGTAACGTGCTGCTTCACTTGCTGAACGACATTCAGGCGGCGTCTCCTTATGAAGGGGGCGCCGCTTTTTGAGTTTGGTCGACTTGAGACGGATAGCCCGGATGTTTCACGAGTTCAAACTGCGTCAGATGTGAGTCGCGAAGAATGAAGCTGTATTGCCATACCGCGAATCCTTCGCAACAAAGCAGATGACGCAGTTGGGACCGCCCGAAGGGCGAATGAATAGATGAATTCGCCTTGAAAACATTCTGTGCCGAAGCAAAACCATATAGCGCGACACTATCTTTTTGTTAATGTGGTGTTTGGAAAAGAATGTTTTCTTCATTCATGAAATATTCGGGATAGCAGCAGTAGACATGCCTTCAAAGAAGTTGAAACGAAGCTGCTATCTCGCAACCCAACCTCAGCGACCGAATCGTGCAGGGGGACTTGATTGTGATTGCCTGCAGCCGTGCGTATCTTGCCGTTTCAAGGGATGAACGGGAGGGAGCATGGCACAACGGAAGGCATCGAAACGATCCGGTTCGAAGACGGCCAAACAGTCCACTGCAGAAAAAACGATCACCCCGCCATTGTGGGAAAAGGTTCCGGCGCTGAAGGACTCACGCTGGATCATCCCGGTGCTGCTGTATCTCACCGTGCTGGCTGTCTGGAGCGATGTCGTGTTTCGCGATGCGGTGCTGAGTGTCGGCGGGGATCGTATCGCCGGTGTTTCCTTTCGCCGTATTGTCGCCTATTGGCTCGGGAAGGGCGTGTTTCCGTTCTGGAACCCTTACCTGTACGGCGGCGTCGCCATGTTTGAATCCTTCCAGTCCTCCTGGCTGCTGTACCCGGGGGTGATGCTGTTCGAAGGGCCGTTCGCCGATGCGGCCAACCCGGGTTTTTTCAGCGGCGGGTTGGCATGGCTGCTGTTCTTCAACTCGAATGTCGATTTCATCCTGATTCACCACCTTCTCGGCGCAGTCGGTGTATTCCTGCTGGCGCGTCATTTTGGTATGAACGCCTGGATTCAATACCTGGTCGCTCTCGCGTGGCTGCTGAGCCCGCAACTGGTTGTGCTTGGCGATGTGGGGCACGGCTCCAAGCTCTACGCGATGAACTGGCTGCCGTGGGCCTTGCTGACCGCCGACCGTGCGATGGAACGCATCACTGCCGGTCGGCTGGCCGCGGCGGGAGCGGTGTTCGCGATGATGATGGCGTCCCAGCATATCCAGGTCGCGTATTACGGCTATATGCTGACGGGCCTGTGGTGGGCGGTACGGCTGGTCCGTAACATACAGGCCAAACAGGCCTCAAAATCACTGCGGGAATTCGGCGCGTTCGCCTTCGCAGGCGTCATGGGACTGCTTGCGACCGGGGTGATCTACTTCAACACGTTGAGCTACTCCCAGGATACCATCCGGGGCGGAGGTTTAGGATGGGAGTATGCGACCAACTGGTCTTATCACCCGCTGGAATCCATCAGTATGTTCGTGCCGGATTTCTTCGGCTTCGGCGGCCGCACCTACTGGGGATACCTGCCGTTCACGGACATGCCGCTTTACTGGGGTGTGCCGATCGCTGTGCTTGCCCTGGCCGCCTTGCTTCTCGTGCGAACCTGGAAGGTGTGGGGTCTGTTCGTGGCGGGTTTGTTGGCGTGGATTACCAGTTGGGGCAGTTTCGCTCCGATCCTCTACCGCCCGTTCTACGAATTCCTGCCCTACTTCGATAAATTTCGCGTCCCGATGATGATTCATGTGCTGGTGCTGCTGGCGGCGGTGCTGCTGGCGGGGATGGGATTGCAGCGCCTGCTTGAAATCCGTGCGCAGGCGGACGAAGCATTGCGAAGGC
>WJJA01000606.1 GCA_014729955.1 bacterium | reverse complement strand
GCGCCCTATGCCGTCGCAGTCGGAGAACGTGATGAGACAGGACTCGGCCTGTTTTATGTCGCCGATTCCGCGCAGAATCGAGTACCTTCCTTTCACCCGAACGGTATGCTGTTTCGTGAGACGGCGGTGGAAAACCACCTGCTGACCCTTTCGGCCGGAGATACCCTTGGCGTGGTCGCTGAAGCGTCGCTCGGTCTCACCGATTCAACGTATAACGCCCATATCAACCCGAACCTGCCGTGGACCTGGAAAGCGCCGACGGATACGACGGTGGAGGTCTATACAAGTCTCCTCAACGGTCCGAAAGGTGTGGCAACCCTGGAGGGTACGGTCTACATTTCGGACACCGGCAACGACCGGGTGCTTCGGTTCAAGCGCTCGGACTCGGACGCTTACCTGCCGAATGAACCGGATTGATCCACGGGGAGTGGCGCCCGCAGGCGTATGAAACGACACGGTCCGCTTCTCCCGTATCGCCACACTCCGCTCTCGGTCGAAGATAAATGACTCTTACGGACCCGACGGCAGGGATGCAGGGTGCCTCTGAAAGATGTTCTCCGGCCTATCCTCAGAAGTCTCATGGTGTCACGCTCTTACGGTACAGGAGAGCGTCGGTATGCTACGGTTTCCCCCCGCCGGCCCGGTGCTGTATGCTGTCTTGCTTGCGTGATTGCGCTATCGTAAAACACAAAGGACTGATATTATAGCGATGGTCGAAAACAATGTCCCATTTTGTCATTCCGACGCAACAGGCTGTCTCAAAAAATGTCATCCCGCCAGGAAAGCCGGCGGGCAAGCCCGGCGCAGGCCGGGATCAAGTGTCTTTGCCTTTTCAGGCAGTATCACGGAATATTATTTTTTCCGGGAATCAGTATACTTTTCTTACAAAGAGCACAGGATACCGACTCGCGCCGGTACAGGTATTGACACGATTCTGCGACGGCGCCCCGGGAAGTCGGTGTGAAACGTCGTAGGACAGCCTGCCGCTCGGGGATTTTGAAGAGGGCTGCATTGTGAAAGCCGCTGAACTACCGAGACTTCGAATAACCGTAACGTCAGTGAAAAAGCCCGCCATCCGGGATGGACGCGGGCATAGTTGATGTTCTGAACAGGGAAGTCGTCAGATCTCGCCGTTGATCAACTTGATCTGGTATTCCGCGGACTGGCGGTACTGGCGGTCGTTCCTGGCTTTTTCGTAGTGCGGCAGTGCATCCTGCTTGCGTCCGAGATGCTCTAGCGCCCAGCCCAGTTGGAAATGCCCGCCGGGCGAATTGGACTTTACGCTGATGGCCGACCGTGCGGCCTGTTCCGCTTCAGAATAGTTCCCGGACAGGTTCAGAGCGTCCGCATAGGCTACCCAGTACTTTTCTTTGTCAGACTTCACCTTGGTGGCGTTGCCGTAAGCTTCCACCGCGGATTCGTGGTCCTTCTTGACTTGGTAGGCACGGCCCATATTGAAATAGGCTTCGTGGTTGTCGGGGTCTTCCATCACAGCCTGCTGGAACGCGCTGATCGCCTGATCGTACTTTTTCATTTTGTTGTAGGTCAAGCCCATACCGTTGAGAGCATCCGACTTGACACCCGGGTCTGCACTGGGAAGCTGCACCGCACGACGGTAGGTTTCGATCGCTTCGTCCAGGCGACTCAACTTCAGCAGGACAACACCCTTGGCATTGTAGGCCTTGTCATAATCCGACCGAACATTGATCGCCTGCGTGAACGCCTTCAGCGCTTCCTCGTAATTTTTCATCTGCTGGTGAGCAACGCCCATCATGTAGTAGGCGGGTGCAAGCAGGGGATCTTTTTCCACGGCCTGCTTGTAAAGGTTGACCGCCTCACCCCAGCGGCGCGCCTTGATTTTTTCGTTGGCCTGGTTGTAGAACTGGATCGACTGGGCTTTCGCCTGCTTGTCCGCCTGCAGGGCGTCCACGAGCTGCTTGATTTCCGCACCCAGTGCCTCGTACTGCTCTTTCAATTTGTCGTATTCTTCCGGGGTGCCGGCGTTGGCCATCTTGTCGCGAATTTCCGCGAGCTGTTCTTTCTTCTGCTCAATCTCGGGAGTCTGCGCGAACACGGTACCGGTTGCCAATGCAAATGCCAGTACCAGGAACAGGATACGTTTCATCGTTTTCAAGCCCTGTGTTGGTTCTTCACCATGTTGGGCGGGAATATAGACTCCACGGGCTCGGGGCGCAAGCCGCTGAAAAAGAGGGCACGAACCCGAACTCCCCCGCCTCGGAAAACCTGTAAGCATACGTTATATGCACCACACCAAGTCTCTGTTTCCGTACCACTTCACTCGCCGCCCCACATGAGAGCGTCCAGCGCACGGTCCAGTGCCTTCTCATAGCCGCGATTCTCCGGCGCATGGTCCACCGCCTTCCCGTAGGCGTCCGCCGCCTTTTCCCACCGGTAGGCCCGTTCATGGCAGCGCCCGAGCAGGTACCAGCTCCGGGCATGGCTGTCGTCCACTTCCACCGCGCTTGCGAAATGCTGCTGCGCCGGCTCCCAGCGCTCTTCCTTGAACGCCCGTGTGCCCATTGCACAGTGCGCTTCAGCGTGCTGCCGGGGTGTCGCTCTCTTGTGGCGAAGCACTCTCTGATAGACCTCGGTCATCTCATCGTACCGCTCCAACCGCTCCAGTGCCTCCCCCTGGGCGAAGAGCGCATCGACATAGCCGGAGTCCTTCTCGTACGCACTGCGAAACGCCTCCAGCGCGGAGGCGTATTCACGCATGCGCATCAAACCCTTGCCGAGATCGTAATAGGTTTTCGGGTCGCTCGAATCCCATTCGATCGGATCCTGTGCGTAACCGGCGCAGGCGCCGAAGAGAAGCAGTACTGCGCTGCCGATGAAAAGCAGGTTCTTCATGTTCACCCGAGGTTGCTCGTCATCTCCTCATAACGTTGGATTCCGCCGAGCGACCATCCGCCGCGTTTCTCGGCGGCGGTCTCCGGGCTGTCCAGCGGTCGCAGGCGTTCCACGTGCGACGCCACCAGGCTGCAGACCCCCTGGTCGTTCTCGACCTTGCCGCGCACACGATACGGGCCCGGACCGTGCAACAACGGAGCAAAGCGTTGGTAGACCCGTGGGAAGAAGGTAACCTCAAAAGTTCCGGTGAGGTCCTCCATCGAGGCAAATTTCATCACTTCTTTTTCACGGCGTGTGAGGATACGCTTAAAGGTGATTGCCCAGCCGATCATCGTCACCTGACGTCCTTCGTTACGCTCCAGGGCACGTGCCGGAGTGCAACCGTGCATCGGCAGGTCGAGCAGCGTGAGCGGATGCGGGCCGACCGAATAGCCGAGTATACGCCGTTCCGCAAGGTAGTGCTCTTCGTCCGACCAGTCGCGTGCATCCGGCAGGGTTGCGAA
Source organism: bacterium (assembly GCA_014729955.1). Taxonomy (GTDB): domain Bacteria; phylum Electryoneota; class Electryoneia; order Electryoneales; family Electryoneaceae; genus WJJA01. The sequence continues at coordinate 6,548 of WJJA01000606.1, read as the reverse complement.
GATGTCGTCTGCATCGCCGGCGAGCGGGCCGGGGCCGTGCCGCATCACACGGAACCCGGCGCGGGCGTTGCGAAGCAGCGTCGGACGATTGGCGGCGAAACCGTCGAGCGCACCGGCGGCGATCAACGCTTCGACCTCGTCGCGTGTCGGCTGCACGCGGCGTACCACGTCGCCCAGATCCCGAAACGGACCGTTCCGCTCCCGTTCATCCAGAATCCGTTGCGGGGTGTCATCATGCAGCGTGCCGATCGCTTTCAACCCGATGCGCAGCCAATCGGCATGCCCTTCGTGTTCCAGGGCGCTTTCGTTGACATGCGGCGGCAGCAGACGCAGGCCCATGCGGCGCGCTTCTTCGATGTACGCCGCCTGGCTGTAGTAGCCGCCGCCGTTGGCCAGCACCCCCGCGATGAACTCCGCCGGGTGGTGGGTGCGCAGGTAGGCGATCTGCACGGAGAGCACTGCGAATGACGCACTGTGCGCCTTGCAGAAGGCATAACCCGCAAAAGAGGACACCTGCCTCCAGATTTCCCGGGTGGTCTCACGGTCGACACCGCTCTCGACGCAACCGTCGAGAAAACGGTCCCGTACCTTCGCCATTTCTTCCGAGCTGCGGTACTTTCCGCTCATCGCACGACGCAGCGAGTCCGCCTTGCCCAACGGCATTCCGGCGATGTGATGCGCCACCTTCATTACATCTTCCTGGTAGATCATCACGCCGTGGGTTTCCCCGAGCAGTTCCTTCATCTTCGGGTGCAGATAGACCGCTTTCGACGGATCACGTGTGCATTCGATGAACTGCTGCATCATGCCGGATTCGCTTACCCCCGGCCGGATCACCGAGCTGGCGGCGACCAGCAGCTCGAATGTGACGCAATCGAGCTTCTTCAGCAGTGCCTGCATACCCGGCGACTCGGCATAGAATACTCCCATGGTGTTCCCGGCGCGGATCTGTTGCCAGGTTTCCCGGTCACGAAACAGCCGTTCGACGTGATCGATCGGAGGGCGTTCGCCGGTGTGACGTTCCACCGCGTTCGTCGCATCTTTCAGCACACCGAGTGATCGCTGGCTCAGCAGGTCGATCTTCAACAGGCCGAGGTCTTCGATCCCGTACATGTCGTACTGGGTGACAACAAATCCCTTCGCGGCGTTCTCTAGACCGGTCCAATGGGTGATCGGGTCGGGCGTGATCACAATCCCGCCGGCGTGGATCGACGTATGACGCGGCAGCCTGAGCAGACCGTTCGCGTCACGGGCGATGGAGGCCCACGGTTCACGGTCCAGCGGTAGATCGCGGCACTCCGGGGATTCCTCCGGAAGGTTTTCCAGGCCTTCCGTACTGGTGAAGTACGGCACACGCGAGGTGACACGCCGGATCTCATCGTTCGGAATCCCCCGTGCCAGCGCCGCCTCGCGCAATGCCCCGCGCGCTTTGAAGGTCACATGCGTGCAGATCATCGCGACACGGTCATGCCCGTAGGTATCGTAGACCCTGTGCAGCACCTCGTCACGGTCACGCCAGGAGAAATCGAGGTCCACGTCGGGCGGGCTGGTGCGTTCCGGGTTGAGGAAGCGCTCGAAGTAGAGGTTGTACTTCAGCGGGCAGATGTCGGTGAGGAAAAGAGTATAACAGACGATGCTGTTCGCCGCCGATCCGCGGCCGAGGGTGCGCACCCCGCGTGACCATGCTTCCCGTGCGATGTCATGCACGACCAGCATGTACCCGGTGTAGCCGAGGTGATCGATCACACCCAGTTCATACGCCAGTCGTCGTTTCGCTTCCAGTCCCGGTTTTGTGCCGTACCGTTTGCGCAGTCCCTCCTCCGTGCGACGCCGCAGTTCTTCGAACGGCACCTGTCCGTCAGGCAGTTGCGGATCGGGGAACTTCAACTGTCCGAGCTGCAGGTCCACCTCACACTGCTCGGCGATCAAACGGCTGTTGACCAGTGCCTCCGGCAGACTGCGGAAGGCGCGCAACAACTCGCCGTCGTCATCCATCGGGCGGGCGGGAGCGGCCTGGTCACCGACACGGTTACGGTAAAGCACCTCGCGCGATCCAATCGCCTGCAGAAGATCGTATGTGCGCCGTTTGTCAGGGGTGGACATGGCGACCGAGCCGGTGACCACCATCGGCACACGCCGGCGCCGGCAGTGGTCATACAGACGCCGTGTGCGCGCCTTCGCTCGGTCGCTGTCGGGAAGGGTCAACTCACCGTACACACTGCCGGGCGGGAGGCACCGGTGCAACGCGTCCAGCAATTCGACTTCGCCTGCCGCTGCGATCACACCATCCCCGATTCGCGCGGCCGCCTGGTCGAGCGAGAAGTCCGGCCTCAGTTGACGGTCGGCTGCGAGACGCCCCAGCTCGTGGTATCCAACGAGATTGCGTGCCCACAGGGTCACCATGCGGCGCGGGTCCTTCGGGTCATCCAGCAGTAACCCGAGCACAGGCTGGATTTCCTGTTTCTGCGCCTCCTGCGTCAACTTGACCAGCGCCGATGTCCGGTTCCGGTCGGTGATCGCGAGGGAGCGGTGCCCCAGCGTTTTCGCGATCTCCACCAGTTCAGGCACCGGCGAAGCGCCCTCGTAAAACGAGAACGGGCTGCGCACATGCAGCGGGGCGATATCGGCGGCGGTCACGCTCATGCGCGCCGTCCTTCCGGCATCGCCGCGGCGAATTGCACCGCGCCGGTGCCCCAGCGTTCCCGTGTCGACTGTACCGCCGCGGTCAAACGCCGTTCGCGACCGATCATGTCCGCCGGTTCGAAGAGGCTGAACTGTTCCGCACCGAGCGGGCGTGTCTTCACCGAGACACGCAGCTCCGACAACCGCACACGCCTTGTCCACAAACGATGCAACAGCTCACGCATCGCACGCTGCCAGTAGCCTTCGTGCGTCAGCTCCGCTGGGGAACGGGGTGCTGCGTCCGACGTGCCCGCCGCTCCGCGTGCCCCGATACGACCCAGCACACGCTTGTCGTCGGTGTACAGCAGCAGCAGCGTCATCAGCGAGGGGCTGCGACGGGGACCGGCAGTCCCGGAGATCGCCTCCGCCACCAGGTCCGCCAGGGCTCGGTGTATCACCTCCACATCGCCCTCGTCGCCTCCGAGCCGCCGTTTGCCGTGCCACTGAAAACCGCTCGACGGACGCTGTCCCTCCAGGAGCATGCGACGCAGACGGATGCCGTCCCGGCCGAACAGCTCCTCCAGCACCGGCTCCGGCAGCGCGAGGATATCGCCGAGTGTGGACACCCCCATTTCACGCAGCATCCGGCGATGTCTGCCCTCCAGGTCCGGCAGCGTCGCAATCGGCAGTGGATCGAGAAACTCGAGTTCTTCGCCCTCGGCCACACGGACGCTCTGCCCGATTCCGGCGACACGCGCGGCGATCTCGGCGACCGCCGGGCGTACGCTCACCCCCCACGCCGCATGATGCCCGAACTCACGCAACGCCCGGTCAGCGTCCCGCATCGCACGGTCGAGGAAACGATCCCCCCGTGACCAGCGCGCCCCGAACCAGCCGGTGTGATGCTCATATACCGACGGCAGGAAGCGCGCGAGGAGTGTGCAGACATGACGTACCTCATTCTCATAGCGTGCCGGCGTCGCCGGGACCACGCAGAGTTGCCCCTCCGGCAGAGTCTCGGCGCGCCGGCCGGGTTGTACGCCCATCCCCAGTGCCCGTCGCTCAGCGGAAAGCACCAGCGCTCGTGTCCCCTCGCCCGCGATCACGACCACCGGGCGATGTTCGTCCGGCGGCATGTGTTCACGTTCCACACGTGCCGCGAAGGAGGGAATACGAATGGTTATCTGCAGCAGGTCATCGGTCATGGTGGAATATACGAAACATTTGTTCAGTGAACAAATGGGGGGGGCGCAGACCGGAATCGTTGACCCCGATGGGAATCGAGTACCCCTGATATGACGCGCAGGGTCTTGTCATCCGGACACCGGCCTGTCTCACTCGGTTAAGGAATCTGCCGGACGAAAGACTTCCCCGGGGTCAACGACCCCGGGCTACATCTCCATCGAACAGCTTCCCCGTGATCGTGGACTACGCCTGAAGCGCACAAGACCGGGCTACCTCCCTCCATGCTGTCTCTGCTCCCCTGACGGTCGAGTTTTTGAGCCGGCGATCCGATAAAATCGGAAAACCTCCCGTCGGGGTTTGCCGGATCGACCTTCGCCGTGCTAGCTTATCAGTTCGTGACTGTTTTATACAGGTCTGTCAGACAGCAACCCGCCTCTCCACGCGACGATCGAGCCGATGCGGCTCCCACGGGCGGCTGAACGTTTGGAGGAAATTCCCATGAAGCGAATGATTGGATGGTCGACCCTGTTCCTGCTGTGCGTCCTGTTTCCGGCCGGCAACGTGCAGGCCTACGACCGTGTGGTGATGTGGGAGGGCTTCACCTCGACCACCTGCCCGCCGTGCTACAGTTCGCACAATGCCCTGGCACCGTTGTTCGAGGAGTTCGGACGGGACGAGGTCACCATCGTTTACTACCATATGAGCTGGCCCGCACCGGGCAACGATCCCTGGTACTTGAGGAATCCGTCCCACAATGACGGTCGCCGCGGGTACTACGGCGTCAATGCGATCCCCCACATCGAGATGGACGGCAACACGGTCGGCAATGTGATGAGCGCCGCGGCGGTGCGCAGCGAGATCAACAGCCGGCTGGCGATCGCGACACCGCTGCTGGTCGAGGTTGAACCGGATTTCGACGGCAGCGAAATCACCGCAACGATCACGGTCACCTCTGAAGAGACCCTGTCCGACAACCTGCGACTGTACACCCTGCTTACCCAGACCCATGTCGAGTGGGAAAATCCCGCCCCGAACGGCATGACCTCTTTTCATTACCCGATGCTGCACATGTCGCCGAACCATAACGGCATGACGTACACGGCGGTGGAAGGGGAATCGGAGGAATTCGAGGTTACGTTCCCGTATGAAGATGACTGGTCGCCGGTCAACCTGACGGTGATGGCGTTTGTGCAGAACGTGGTCACGGACGAGGTATACCAGTCAGGCAGCGCGGTGGTGCCGGCCGATGCTCCGAACCTGCGTTACACAAGCCATAGCTGGGACGATGCCGGACAGGCGAACGAGAACGAGCGCCCCGACGCGGGCGAAAACGTTGACATCTACATCACAGTGGAAAACCTGCCGGACTTCCTGCCGGCGACGAACGTGTCCGGCGCGCTGACCTGTGACAATCCGGACCTTGCGATCACGGAAAACCTCGCCGGCTGGCCGGACCTCGATCCGGGTGAGACCGGTACCAACACGGAACCGTTCGGAGTGGATGTGCCGGACGGTTTCGAACCGCAAATGGTCACGTTCTACCTCGCGATGACCGCGGACGACGGTTACAGCCGCACGATTGAATTCGAGGCGATGGTCGGTGTGCCGGAGATCCTTCTCTACAACGACTACGCGGAAGGCGTCAATTACCGGCAGTTCTGGGACGACATCTTCACGGAGTACGGGGTGTTACCGGATGTGATGGACACCGAGACGCTGGAAACCACCTACCTCGACGAGTACCGAGTGGTAGTATGGGCGACCAGCACTTCCGAACTGCCGGATGTTGTGATCACCGACGACGAAGCGGACATTTTCCAGGATTATGTCGCAAACGGCGGCCGTCTGATTCTAACCAGCCAGTACGCCGGAGACATGGCGGGAGATCGTCCCTGGTTCGAGGAATTATTCGGTGTGGAGCACGGCCTGAGCCAGGTGCCGAACAACGCGGGCCTCGTATGCGAAGGCATCGATCCCGGCCCCTTCCCCGAAGCCTACATGCTGATTGTCGGCGCAGGCGGCGCGGGGAACAATCTCTCCCCCAGTTCGATGGTACCCCTGGAAGGGTCGCTCGCGTTTTACCACTACTACAACAGTACGGAAATATCCGCAGTGGGCAGGGATCACGGCAACGGCCGTACGATCTACGCCGGTTTCCCGCTGGAGGCGGTCACCGGGCAACAGGGCAGCGATTCCGCCGCCGATGTGCTGGCCGACTGGGTCGACTGGGTGGACGGCTTGAACGATGTCCCGGAAGAGGGAGAGGCGCACGAAACGGCGCTGCCCTCCACGATCACCCTGAACACGTATCCGAATCCCTTCAACCCCGACCTGACGGTGGCATACACGCTGCCGCATCCAGGACAGGCCGATGTGGCGGTGTTCGACCTGCTCGGACGCCGTGTCGCGACTCTTGCGCAGGGCCTGCAGTCGGAGGGGCTGCATCGTGCGGTGTGGAACGCCGACGGCTTTGCTTCGGGTGTTTACATCGTTCGCATGGAATCGCCGCAGGGCGCGGTCAGCCGACGGGTGACGCTGGTGAAGTGATGTCTGTGCCGGCAGGGAACGCGAAACAGTTGTATGAGAAAACCGGACGGTTCAGCCGTCCGGTTTTCTCTGCTACCTGCTATCGATCAGGCGTTTGATCGGGCGAGTCCGATCGTTACGCCGTGTGCTTCTGGAAGAACTCTTCCACCTGTTCTTTCGGACGCAGACCGACAAAGTGGTCGACGACCTTGCCG
>WJJA01000081.1 GCA_014729955.1 bacterium | reverse complement strand
GTCTGATTCGACGATTCTACTGGCGCGTGCACTGGTAAGTTCTCATGAATTCCTTCGCTTCACAGCCGGTCAGTTTCTCATGTGGGAAGTGGAGTTGGAACCGCAGTGGGACGAGGTCATCAACGAAAAGCTTACCTACTTCCCGGTGGAAGGAGAACAGGACGCACTTTTCGCCTTCTACGGCAGGAATGAAGGCTCGGGGCTGGTTGCCTGGAAGATCAACTCGGAAGGAGCGGAAGTGTACCGCACCCTGTGGGAACCGGAAGGGCAGATTCAGTTCAAGCCAGTTGCCGCGAGGAGGCGTGGTCAATACCTCGATGTACTCGGTCATGAAGTCCGTGAAACGGAGCAGGGTGAAGTCGAATCCACCACACTCGCCACGTTTATTGAAACGGAAACCAGTCTCGACGATCAGGATACCCAAGCGGCTTTGCCCGCTGCAACTCGTATCATCGGCACAAGACCGAACCCGTTCAATCAGCAACTGACAGTGGAGTTTTCTCTATCCAAAAGCAACAGCGCCCGATTGGTGCTCTACAATCTACTCGGGCGCAAAGTGTGGACACGGACCGATCTGCCGAACCACACCGGTACTCATGCCGTCACGCTGCAACCGGATGGTCTTTCATCTGGAGTCTACCTGCTGACGTTGCAAGCGGGTGCTGTACGTGACACCAGAAAGGTGATCTACCTGCGATAGAACTGTAGCTGGATCAGCCGGCAATTGTTTGCCCGAGAGTTCGACACGGCGAACTTTTCGAACCGGGTAAAACGATCATTACGGCAGAGGAAAAGTTTCACAAGAGAGCGATGCAATATATTGTTATTATTGCGTCTTGTGAAAACCTATGTGAACTACGTAGCAAATGATCCCGGTTGCGAGCCGCCTCTGCGCAGGTGTATCTTATGAGCGGTTTGACAGCTCATTTCCTAGATACGGAGCGCCGGTGCAGCCTCTTGTACCTCCAGACAGGACGATTATCCTTTTCACGGGCAATTACGGCAGCGGGAAGACGGAAGTGTCGGTTAATGTTGCGACCGCGCTGGCTCGTGCCGATGAGAAGGTGACCATCGCCGACCTGGACCTGGTGAATCCCTACTTTCGATCCCGTGAAGCGCGCCGGCCGATGGAGGCGCTGGGGATTCGTGTGCTCGCACCGGAAGGCGACTACCATAATGCCGACCTGCCGATCCTGATGCCGGAGGTGAAGGGCGCGGTGAACCAGCCGGACGGCCTGACCATCCTGGATGTCGGCGGGGACAATGTCGGCGCGACCGTGTTATCGTCTTTGCAGCAGGCGATCAAGCGTCAGCCGCATGATATGGTGTTCGTGCTGAACCAAAACCGTCCCTTCACCGAGACTATCGACGGTGCGATGCGATTGATGGACGAGATCGAAGCGGCGTCCCGCATTCCGATCACCGCCATTGTCGGCAACACGCACCTGATGGAAGAGACCGACCTCGAGATGGTGAAGCAAGGCGCAGAGTTCGCGCTGGAAGCGGGCGAGAAGCGGGGTGTGCCGGTACGGTTTGTTTCGGCACCGGTCACGGAACTGCACAAGGTCGGCTTGATGGAAAATCCGCACCTGGACGTGAAGGGCCTGATCGAACCGGACGGGTTCGGTGTACCGGTGCTGCCGTTGAAGCGTATCATGCTGCCGCCCTGGTTGGGTGGACCGGTGCCGGGGTCGATGGCGACCCATGCGCGGGACCGCTTTTCGCAGTTGTCGAACCGGTAGTCAAAGGGTAGCAAGGTGTCTCTGCCCACAGAGAATGGTTCGAGTGTTTCGTCAGGTCTTCAGACCTGACGGTTGACCTGTCCGGGGTGTATGCGCTTTGGGCGTACTTGCAGCGTGTTTCATGCAGCGGCAGAAGCAACCCGGTGATGCTATCGCAGTCGGGTGACCCTGCTGTCTTGCAGGCAGGATATTGGGTGGTAAGCGGGGCGGTGTCCGGCAGGCAGAGACGGCTGCCCCACTCGGCGATTTGTAAGACTAAGAGTTTTGTGAAAAAGGGACGAAAGTCCGTACCCATACAGACATTGAACGGAGACGAGGGGCACGATGCCACGAGTCATCATCGATGCGGAAAAGTGCAAAGGCTGCGAGCTGTGTGTGCGCGCCTGTCCGCAGGTAATTCTTTCGATGGGCGAAAAGATCAATACCAAGGGGTATTTCTACGCGCAGGTGCATGACCAGCCGCGCTGCATCGGGTGCCGGCTCTGCGGGTTGACCTGTCCCGATATCGCCATCGAGGTGGAAGTCAACGCGGTGCAGTACCAGTATTTCCCGTATTGAGGGTGCTTTACTGAGCGCTACCGTTAGTCATTCCCGCGAAGGCGGGAATCCAGCGACCTATTTTCGACGCGGCCAAGCGTCGATGAATGGGCAAGACAAAGACACTGGATCCCGGCGTCCGCCGGGATGACAAGTCGTGGAAACCATGCACACGCGATGAGGGTACGAAACACGGCAAACACACACCAATATCGATAAGGGTCAGACCATGGCCAAGAAGTTGATGAAGGGCAACGAAGCGATCGGCGAAGCGGCGATCAAGGCCGGTGCGATGCACTACTTTGCCTATCCGATCACGCCGCAGACCGAGGTCGCCGAATACCTGGCGCGTCGCATGCCGGAAGTCGGCGGCGTGTTCCTCCAGGCGGAATCAGAGCTTGGCGCCTCGAACATGATCTTCGGCGCGGCCTCCAGCGGCAAGCGTGTCTTTACATCCTCGTCCAGCCCGGGCATCAGCCTGATGAGCGAGGCGCTGTCGTACATCACCTGCGCGGAACTGCCGTGCGTGTTCATCAATGTCTGTCGTGCGGGGCCCGGCCTCGGCGGTATCCTGCCGTCCCAGGGCGATTACAACCAGGCGACGAAGGCGTCCGGGCACGGCGACTTTCACCTGCTCGTGCTCGCACCTTCCACGGTACAGGAATGCGTCGAGCACATCATGACCGCCTTTGAGCTGGCCGACAAGTACCGCAACCCGGTGCTGATCTTCGCGGACGGTCTGATCGGGCAGATGATGGAGCCGGTGGATTTCGACGCGATTGAGCTGGGCAAGCCTGCAGACCATTCTGCCTGGGCGATTACCGGCGCGAACGGACGCGACCCGCATCTCGTCAAGACCCTCTACCTGAACAGTTCGCAGAACGAAGAACATAACGTTCACCTCGCGAAGAAATATGAGGAGATGCAGGTCGAGGCGCGCAGTGAGTTGTACCACGGCGAGGGCAGCCCGGAGCTGGTCCTGTGTGCGTTCGGCACCAGCGGCCGTGTCTGCAAGACGGCGGTGGATATGCTGCAGGAGGAAGGCATTGATGTCGCCCTCTGGCGTCCGATCACACTGTATCCCTTCGACGGCAAGGCGATCCGTGACCTGTCGAAGAAGAAGCATGTCAAGCAACTGCTGTCGGTCGAGATGAACAGCGGGCAGATGGTGCACGACATCGTTCTGCACACGGAAAACAAGAAACCGGTCCACTTCTGGGGAAGACAGGGCGGCATCGTTCCTTCG
>WJJA01000605.1 GCA_014729955.1 bacterium | reverse complement strand
CCTTGAAATGCGCGGTAAGGGTGTCGCGTGCGAAACCCGGATCGAACAGCCACGGTTCGAGCGGGGTGCGCATGCCGCCCTGATGGCCCAGCTCGCGGATGTCGTCGCGTTGCTCGTCATCGTAGATGATCTCCGCCGGTTGCAGCATCTCCAGCAGGTCAGGCAGCGAAGCGCGAGGCAGAGTGGCGCATTGAAATTCGCCTGTCGTGGCATCGCACAACGCCAGGCCCGCCTCCCGTTTTTCCAGCACGATCCCCGCGAGAAACTGGTTGCGTCCACCCTCGAGCGACTCTTCGCTGAAATTGGTGCCCGCGGTGACAATCCGCACGATATCCCGTTTTACCAGACCCTTTGCCTGCTTCGGGTCCTCCACCTGCTCGACGACCACGACACGTTTGCCGGCACGAGTCATCCGTGCGAGATAGGGCTCGAGCTGATGGTGCGGAAAGCCCGCCAGCGGCACTTCGGCTTCCTTGCCCTTGCCGTGATTGCGCCGTGTAAGAGTGATCCCGAGGATCTCATGGGCGGTGATCGCATCGTCATGGAACATCTCGAAGAAATCGCCCATGCGGAAAAAGATCACATCCTCCGGGTACTGCTGCTTGATGCGGTGATACTGTTGCATCATCGGCGTGGCCACGGCTCGGCTTGCCTCCTGTGTGGGGGACGGGTACTACTCTCGGCAGCGCCTCAGAATGTAGGCATGGAGGTGCATGGAGAAAAGAGGGAGGGGTGTCGAGATGAACATTTGTTGAGTACGACCGGCGGGAGGGTTCAGCAGTTTTGGAAGGTTGTGTCGGGTCCCGGCCCGCGTCAGCGGGGTGTGACCCGACACGGAAAACAGGTTACAGCAGCTTTGCACGATCGTACTGCCTGGCCCAATCGACCGTCTCACCCAGCTCCCAGGACGCCTTCAGCGTCCAGTGCGGATTACGCAGCATCTCGCGGCCCAGCAGGACCAGGTCAGCTCGCTCTTCAGAGAGGATATGCTCAGCGTGGAGCGGATCGGTGATTTGTCCGACCGCCGCGGTTGGGATGTCGGCTTCCATTCTGATACGGCGAGCGTAGGGAACCTGGTAGCCGGGTGTGACCGCGCTGGGCTGGGCGTCTCGAACGATCCCGCCGCTGGAGCAGTCGACGAGGTCCACGCCGAGAGGCTTCACCTCACGAGCCAGTTCCACCGAGTCTTCCAGCATCCACCCTTTCAACACCCAGTCAAGCGAAGAAATCCGCAGCAGGAGCGGCATTTCCGTCGGGATGGTCTCGCGCACCGCACGGATGACTTCCAGGGGAAAACGCATGCGATTGTCCCGGCTGCCGCCGTACTCATCCTTGCGAAGGTTGCTGATCGGGCTTAAAAATGAGTGCAGCAGGTAGCCGTGTGCAGCGTGAATCTCGATCACCTGGAAACCGGCTTCCACCGCACGTTTGGCCGCCTCAATCCACTGGGTTTTCAACAGCTCAAGCTCATCCTTCTTCAGAGGATGAGGGGTAGGATAATCGGCGGAGAAAGGGGTGTTTGACGGTCCGACCGGAGTCCATTCCCTGGTCGGAATACCGCTTTCCCAGGGTGGCGCGGTACCGGCTTTGCGACCCGCATGAGCCAGCTGTACCGCGGGAACCGCTCCCTGTGAAGCGATGAAGGCTGTGATCGGCTTCCAGGCCTCCTTCTGCCTGTCGTTCCAGAGACCGGTGTCACGCGGGGAGATGCGTCCCACAGGCTCGACCGCAGTCGCCTCGGTGATCACCAGGCCGGCACCCCCCTTGGCGAAACCGCCAAGGTGTACCAGGTGCCACTCATTGGGCATCCCCTCCTCGGCGGAATACATGCACATCGGGCTGACGCCGATGCGGTTCTTAATGGTGACGCCGCGCAATGACAACGGCTGGAACAGTTTGGACATCCCCGGCTCCTTCCCGGTCGATCCCTGGTGACGGAACGCTGTCAATATAGGCATGAAGGCGAGTCTGTAGAAACCGGCAGGCCGTGATCATACGGTCTCACCGTACTCAAACGCCTTCACTGTGTCGGCTGAATCGCCGTTTTCGAGGTTTGCTTAACTCTGTGAATATAGAATCTGTTAGTATTGATAATAAATAACTTGCAAATCTGGAAAACTGCGAATGGCGACAACACAGCAGACAACAGCTTGTGACAACCCCGAAATAAGCGCGCCTCACATCGGACAGCCATTGAAATCGTGAAATGTCCGGGCTATGCAAACGACGTTTGCATGGTGTACTACTGGACCGTGGACGCACGCGACAACAAGGGGCATATCACGTCGGCCGATGCCGTTCGGAGCTTCAGTATCTACGTGGAAGCTCGGTCGAACGGTTTCAGCCTGCTGCTTCCCCCGGGCGGTGATGTTACCGAAGAGCTCGTGGTGGATCTGTGCTGGGAAACGACGACCGATCCCTATCCCGCGACCCGATCGCGACGCAGGACGCCACCCCGAACCAGTGGGATAATCCGAACCGGGAATTGAAGGCATTCTATAAAGATCTGCTGAAACTGCGTCACTCCTCTCCGGCTCTCCTGCGCGGCAGCCTGGTTCGTGTGCCGTACGACTGCGAAACAATCCTTGTCTTCATGAGAGAACACAGCGATGAGCAGATGCTCTGCATGATCAACTTCTCTGATTTCCAACCGGAGATTCCATTGCCGGACAGTCTGGTCTGTGTGCAGTGGCAAGTGTGGCGGGACGGCGAGTTTCAGCGCGATCCGGTGAATCTTCACAACCGAGAGATTGGGGTACGGGAGGTGTTGGTCGCACGGCGAGTATCACACTAAATCATCTTCGTGATACACTATATTGCTGCCGTCGGTTCGTTCGCGTGATGCGAATCGACGCTTTTGCTCTCCTTGCACCAGTCTGGTCACTGAAAGTATTCGATCTTTTTCGTATATTTTTGATCTTAAACGCAAGAGGAACTGCATGGCACTTCCCCCCGGTCATCATAGGATACTTCTCGTCGACGACTCCATGTTTGCCCGTATGCAGGTACTGCGTATCCTGAAGCGGTACGGTTTCGAGATCGTGGAGGTAGACAATGTGGACAAGGCGGTCGAAAAGCTCCGTGAGCAGACCTTCGATATTGTCATCTCCGACTACCTGATGCCGGGCAAGTTCGGCGAAAGCATTCTCGATGAGATGCATGACCTGAAGATCAGTGTACCGGTGATTTTTCTGACGGCCGATCTGCAGCAAACAACGGAATCGATCCTCATGGGCAAAGGTGCCCGGGCGGTGCTGCACAAGCCGGTGAACGGAACGGATCTCATCGACACGATGCAGGCTGTTTTCCGGGCGGATTCCTGAACACCCCCTGTCAGGCAACGTCTTCGATGGAAGGAGGCGGTTACGGCTTCCCCAACCTGGACCCTGTTGGACAGCATTCCGCACGGGATCTGCCTGTGCGATGCGAGGATGAACATCCTGTTCGTCAACCACAAACTCCGGGATCTCACCGGAACAGGCGAAGCCGACTCTACCGGTGAACCTCTCGAAAAGCTCTTCCCCTACGTGAAAAAACCATACATCCAGTCGCGATTGCTTGATGTAATCCAATCCGGTTCCCCCGCGATCTTTTCCTCCCAACTGCATCCTTATTTCCTGGAATGCCGTACTTCAACCGGCGTTCTGCGAAGATTCGAAACCCATGTTTCTCGTTGGCTTGACGAAGCGGAAGAGAATTGCTGCCTGCTGCTCAGCCTGGAGGATGTGACCGATGCAGCGCTGCATGTCGAGGAAATCCTGAAGCTCAGGCAACAGGCGCTGCAGGAGTTGGATGAACGGATCAAGGCGGAAGAAAAACTTCGTGCCGGCGAGCGAAATTTCAAACTGCTGGCACACCATTCAACGGATATGATTTCCCGCCATTCGCCCGACGGTATTTTTCTGTATGTCTCCCCGGCCTGCAAACACATCCTTGGGTATGAACCGGAGGAATTGGTTGGTACCTCTTCCTACGACTATTTCCATCCGGATGATCTGCAGGCGATCCTGGCGTCGCACAACACCATCAAGGTCGCGCCGGTGATTTACACCGTGCAGTACCGTGAACGACGCAAGGACGGATCCTACATCTGGTTCGAGACGACGAGCAAAACCATACGCGACCCGTATACGGATGAGGTGATCGAAATTATCGCCACCTCACGTGACATCACCGAAAGGAAGCGCCTGGAGCAGGAGTTGCGGCAGCATCGTGATATCCTGCAGGCGCTGGTCAACGCCACGCACGACTTCAGCTTTCTGATGAAACCGGACGGCTACATTGTGCTCGCCAACGACGCGCTGGCGGGACTGTTCGATATGACATCGGACAAGATCGTCGGGAAAAACGCCCTTGACATCCTCCCCCATGAGCTGCGTGAATCGCGGGCACGATGGATGGAACAGGCAATCTCTGCACGGGAACCGGTCGAATTTCGCGACACGACTGAGGGACGGGCCTTTCATCACTGGTTCCATCCTGTCCTGGACGATGACGGCAAGGTTCGCTACCTCGCTGTGCATGCTCGGGATGTGACGGAATGGGTTGAGGCGGAAGAACTGGAACGTGAGGCGCAGAAGCAGAGAATTGCTTACCAACTAGCCGCCACGATTGCGCATGAGTTCAATACGCCACTCGGCATTATCAAGGGATCTCTGGAATTGCTCGCGATGGAGATGGATGAAAACGCGAATTGCGGTGTCCACCTCGCACGTGTCGCACGCCAGGCGGAGCGTATGGGTGAACTTGTACAAAAACTCCTGAAGATCAGTGATTTGAAAGAAGTTGACTATGCTGCAGGGATGAAGATCCTGGATATCCATACACCACCCGGCAGCACACCCCCCCAAT
>WJJA01000604.1 GCA_014729955.1 bacterium | reverse complement strand
TAATCGGTCGAAAACAGGGTGGTGGTGCCTTCGACAGCGTTCGGAGTGAAGATCGGTGTGTCGAAGGCGATAAACCCGCGCCCGTTGAAGAAATCGCGAATGGCTGTTGAAACCTCGTGCCGAATGCGCAGCACCGCCCACTGTTTGCGTGAACGGAGCCAGAGGTGACGGTTGTCCAGCAGAAAGGCGTCGCCGTGCTCTTTCAGCGCGATCGGATAGTCCACCGATGCACCGACCTGCTCGATGTGGGAGAGAGTCAGCTCGTACCCGCCGGGGGCGCGCTCGTCCTCGCGAACCTGCCCGCGTGCGATCAATGACGTTTCCTGGGTGAGGTTTTTCGCGACCTCGAACATCTCCTCGCCCACGTCTTTCTTTGAAAGCACCGCCTGGGCGATCCCGGAGCCGTCCCTCAGGATCAGGAACATCAGCTTGCCGCTACGGCGTGAGTTGAACAGCCACCCGGCAAATTCCACCTCTTCGCCGACATGATCCTTGAAATCTTCGATGTAAACCCGTGTCATGAGTGTTCCACCTTCAGTGAACGCATCATCAACGATTGCACCGCTTCACGAGCGGATTTATCCTCAAAAATAATGTTGTACACCTGTTCGGTGATCGGCATTTCCACGCCGATGCTCTGCGCCAGTTTCCACGCCGACTTGGTCGTTTTCACTCCTTCCGCGACCATGTGCATGGACTGCAGGATGTCATCCAGCGTGCGTCCCTTGCCGAGCTGTTCACCGACGTACCGGTTCCGGCTGTGACGTGATGTACAGGTCGTGATCAGGTCGCCCATGCCGGACAGGCCGGAGAAGGTTTCGGGGCGTCCGCCGAGAGCCGTGCCGGCGCGTGCAATTTCCACAAGCCCGCGAGTGATCAACGCTCCGCGGGTGTTGTCACCGTAGCCGAGGCCGTCGCAGATGCCGGTGCCGATCGCGATGACGTTTTTCAGAGACCCGCCCAGCTCGACACCGATCACATCCGGTGCGGCGTACACGCGGAAGTATAAGCTGCTCATCCAATTTTGCACACGGCGGGCAAGGTCGATACGTTCCGAGGCGGCGACGACCGTAGTCGGCAATTTCTTCGCAACTTCCTCGGCGTGGCTCGGCCCGGAGAGGACAACGTAGCGTGAACGTGCATCCTCGCCCAGGGTTTCTTCGACCACCTCGGACATGCGCTGCAGGGTTTCGGTTTCGATGCCTTTCGCGCAGTTGATCCAGATCGGATGATCGATGCGGGACGTGTCGATACGCTTCAGCACGGAGCGGACAAACTGCGATGGTACCACGATCAGCACCGCTTCCGCGCCGTGAAGTGCCTCGTCCAGGTCATTGGTCACCTTCAACGCGTCGGGGAAGGGGGTGTCGGGGAGAAAGTCACGGTTCACCCGTTCCGCGGCCAGTTGCCGGGCGACATCGGGCAGGAACTCCCACATGATGACCTGGTGTTCTTCCTGTTCGGCGAGCAGAATGCCGAGGGCCGTGCCCCAGCTGCCCGCTCCCAGTACGGTAAATCTTGCCATGGTTCACCTGTCTGTCAGGGCTCGTCCTCGTCGTGCGGTCGCCGGAAGCCAAACTCCTGCGATTCGATCAGACGACGAATGTTATCCCGGTGTGTGATGAATACCACCAGGGGTACCATCAGCCCCCACATCATAATCCAGAGGTCACGTTCCCCCTCGAAGAGATAGACCGCGAATGGAAATGCCAGCGCGCCCGTCAGCGAAGCGACCGAAAAGGTACGCCGGACAAGAAAAGTGCCGATCCATACCGCCAGCGTTGCGGATGCAGCCAGCGGTGCCAGTGCGATGATGACACCGCCGATGGTCGCGACTCCCTTGCCGCCGTAAAAGCGTGTATAAATCGGCAGTACATGACCAAGGACCGCTGCTGTGCCGACAAGTGCTGTCATCCAGACCTGCGGATCCGGCATGCCGTCCGGCGCGAGCAGCATGTGAAAGTGTCCCGCTGCCAGTGCGGGCACAAATCCCTTCAGCACATCCAGGAACAGCACCACCAACGCCGCCTTCAGCCCGCAGGAGCGGTACACGTTTGAGGCGCCCGGGTTACCGCTGCCCGTGCTCAGAATATCGATCCCACAACGATTGGCGACCAGTACCGCGAACGGCAGCGAGCCGATAAGATAGGCCGCCAGTATGGTTACTGCCAGGGTCATACCTTCACAACCTCTCCGATCTTATACACCCCGATCCCCACGTTCATCGCATGCATGATCGATTCCTTCACCTTGTCCGGCGGCACGATCATGACCCAACCGATGCCAAGGTTGAAGGTGCGGCGCATATCCTCTTCCGGTACATCGGCGCGTTCTCTGATATGACGGAAAAGCGGCGGTGTTTCCCACGAATCCCAATCAATCTGCGCCTTCAACCCGTCGGGGATAATGCGTGACGTGTTGCCTTCAAGCCCGCCTCCGGTGATGTGTGCCATCCCGCGCACTCGCAGCCCCCGCTCCAACCAGCGGGAAACGGCCGGATAATAGCAACGGTGCGGGGTGAGCAGAGCTTCGGCGACCGTGATTTCCATCCCGTCGAGCACACTGTCGGGTTTGAGGTCGCCCGGTTCGATCAGCGCCTTGCGCGCGAGGGTATAGCCGTTGGTGTGCAGGCCGTCCGAGGCCAGGCCGATCAGGAAGTCGCCCTCTCGAATTTTCGATCCGTCAATCAGCATGGGGCGATCCACCACCCCCATGATCGTGCCGGCGAGGTCGTACACGCCTTCCGTATAGACACCCGGCATCTCAGCGGTTTCGCCGCCGAGCAGTGCGACGCCCGAAGCTTTGCAACCGCTTGCGAGCCCGTTCAGCACCGCCTCGGCGATATCGACATCCAGCCTGGCGGTCGCATAGTAGTCAAGGAAAAACAGGGGTTTAGCGCCGCAAGTGAAAATGTCGTTGATGCAGTGGTTGACAAGATCGCGCCCGATGTTGCCGTGCATGCCCGCCCAGTCGGCAACCTTGGTCTTTGTACCGACGCCGTCGGTGGATGCGATCCAGACCGGTTCCTCCATGCCGGACGTGTCAAGCCTGAACGCCCCGCCGAACAATCCCAGCTCGGTCAGGACGTTTTCGTTGAACGTAGCCTTCACCGCAGGCTTGATACGGCGTACCAGTTCGTCGCCCGCGTCGATGTCCACACCTGCATCACGATAGGTCGTTGCCATGGGTGCCTCGTTAACGTGTCGTGCACGATCGATCCAAAGCGGAAGATACACCCTGCCAAGCGTGCTCTCAATGCAGTTGTTTCACTTCATGGGAATGACAGGGCTACATGGTCGACGGATCATCGATAAAGGAGCGGAGCAGGTACCGTGTGCTTGTTGTATATTCCCGCCAAACGATCAGGCATCGCTGTTTCAACCGGGAGGATGGATCTCATGAGGCAGTGCTGGTGGGTGTTGGTGGTTTTGTTTATCGGTGTGGCGCTGTTTTTTCTTACCCATGAACCCGGGACAGATGAGCGGGACGGCGCGGTAGGCATGTGGAAAAAGGTTGGCGGCGACTACGAAGTCGATGTGAGCGGCCTGGTGTTCCTGGAGCGACGGGATGGACGTACCTCGTTTCTAGTCTGCCACGATAACAAG
>WJJA01000080.1 GCA_014729955.1 bacterium | reverse complement strand
CTTCATCCTTCGCGCCTCACATCTGACACAGTTTGAACTCGTGAAATATGCGGGTTAAGCGATCACCCCTGAGCCGTGCCCGCCTCGACCGCCTTTTCCGTTTTCACCCCGCGTCTTGACCGCACCGAGCGGTTCCGTGTGGTGAAGAGGTACGCCCCGACGAAGAGAAGATCCGCGACGACATACGCGATCATGATCGGGGGCACGGTGCGCGAGTCCCCACCGGCGTAACTGTGCAGGCCGACCAGCCAGTAGTTCACGCCGTAGTAGGTGAAGAGCACGAGCAGGAAGCCGAAGATGGTGCTCACCGCCAGGCCCTTGGGTTTGAGCCACCCGGTGGAACCGGCGTGCACGAGGATCAGGTAGAAGAACATGGTCAGCAGCGCCCAGGTCTCCTTTGGATCCCAGCCCCAGTAGCGTCCCCATGCCGACTGCGCCCACACGGATCCGAGGATGATGCCGATTGCCAGGAACATCACGGTGAACATGACGAGACGGTTGATTGCCTGCGTCATCGGGGCCAGTTTTCGCAGGGCTCGAGGGTCACGCCATTCCTGCACAATCCAGACATGGCCGACTCCCATCGCCAGGGTAGCAGAGGAGTAACCGAGCAGGATTACGATTACGTGAATGTTCAACCAGATCGACTGCAATGCGGGAACGAGCGGATTGATGGCCGGATCGAGGGCGACATGGGTCGAGATCAGCAGGCTTAGAAAGCCGATCGCCGCGCCGGCCGGGAGGATGATCTTCGAGCCGATTCCCTTCCACGGCACCAGGCTGAAAAGCAAGACTCCCCATGCGACAGTGGTAAGCGATTCGTACATGTTGGACCACGGTGCTCGCCCGGAGATGTACCAGCGCAATCCCAGCGCGGCGGTATGGAAGAGGAAGCCGACGATAAGCGAACCGCGCGCGACATGCTGCATCCAGCCGCGTTTGACGATGGTGTTGAAGACAAGGACCACAAAGGCCGCAATGTAGAAGATCTTTGCCCACAGGTAGGGATCGGCACGGTTGTAAAGCACCTCGGCATGCAACTTGTCCCGGTCGACCTGCCGGAACTGCATCACAGCGAAGCCCTCGCGCATCTCGTCCACGGCAGACCGGAACAGATCCCAGCGTTCGCCTCGGTAGGTGCGGATCAGACCGGCCCATGCGACACGCAGTTTCGCGGCGATTTCGCTCGAATCCTGGTCGAGCACCCGCAAGGGCAGCCAGCCGCCGGCACTCTGCATCCTGATCTCTTCCGGCAGACGGTCGGTCTGTGCCGCACCGGGCGGGATGAGGGTGAGACGGTTGGTGCTCATGATGCCTTCCATCACCCCGAGGGAGTTGAACAGCTCAACCGCCTTCGACTGCACCTTGGTCAGCTTCTCATCGCGGGCGTCAGCGTGGGAAGCCTCCTGGTAGAGCATCGAGAGCGGTTCACGATACTCCTGCACCAACTCCTTGTAGGAGAAATACTTCCTTCCCGCCGGCAGGGCGAGCACCTCACGCAGCGGTTCAAAATCGATCGGGATCATCGGTTCGACGAACGCCGACTCGGGCAGGGCGATCCAGTGCAGGACGGTTTCCATCGGTGCGCGGCCGTCCCAGCGGTGCTCTTTTGTCACCGCTCGAACGGATTCTCGAGCGAAGCTGTCGAGCGGCTTGATCCGGCCGCCGTGCATCACCGCAATCTCGCCCAGCTCTTTCACGGCGTCGTCCGGCGGATTCGGCTTTTCTGCTGCGACCGGCAGAGCGAAGACAAGTAACAACAGCATGACAGTCCATTTATGGTACAGCGTCATCCCTTGGACTCCATCGGTACGGCCTGCGCGGGGGCGGCATCGGACGGTTCATCATCCGGCACCACAGTCACCGCACGGCTCGGTTTGACTTCCGGGGGAAACTTCTTTCTCAGCCACGGCTTCACGAACACAACCAGCAGAATACCGGCCGACAGGATGATGAAGCCGGAGAATACCATCGGCGTGCCGGGGTTTTTCAGCACTGAAAAGACCGAGTGCTGTACCCCGTTTTCGGTGAAGAAGCTCTGCTGCGCGATCACGAAACCGTTATGGTTGAGCGGGTAGTTGACACGCACGTTCTGTTCACGCGCGATGTTCTTGCTCTCATCGACGAGGCGAATGTGGGAGTTGTACAGCGATGCCTGTTGAGTGCCCGGGTAATTCTGTACCTCGAAATCGATCAACTCGACACGAAAATCCAGGGGCACCGCCAGGCGCTTCACACCGTCACGAGTATCTTCTTCGATAATGAATTCGGTCGCATAGCCGTTTTCGGGCAGAACGAGGTGACCGTCCAGCGTGCCGCGCCGGCCGTAGATCGATCCGACGAGGATCACCAGCACACCAACATGGGTCAGCAACCAGCCTGCCTGGTGAGGGTTGTAAGGATAGCGCTTGATCGTGCAGGTGATCTGGTTGATCCCGAGCAGGGCGACCATTGCATCCATGAAGATCGAGCGGTAGATGATCGCCACTGCCGCCTGGTTGCCCTGGGTCGATTCTACGTACGTCCCGGCGACAATCATCAGGCCGATGCCCGACAGGAGCACGATGGTCAGCTTCACTGATGTGATAAATTCCCATGCACGCTGTTTCAAGGTCATGCGCTCGTCCGTATCCGTGTTCAGTATTGATGCACGTGTAAACACCATGCAAAGAGACGGCCTGCTGGTGCTGATGTAGATCCCTTTGACTCGTTCAGCCGTCAGGTCACATGCACGATACAATCGTGCACAAGATCCGACGGACCATTGCTAGAGCGTTGTCTGACGATGAGTCGGGTCTTAGCCCGCCACAGCGGATTGTGACCCGACACTCAAATTGCTTTTCAAACCTTTGGGCCGAATCTTTTTCCTCGTTCCGCTTGTGACGTCGTTCCAGGGACCGATCGCTGTGTTCAACTATCGACCGTAGAAAATGTTAAAAGCGCCTAACTCGACGGTTGCAGCAAATCGCCCCGGTTTGCCTGCAATGGGACACAAGTTGGGTTGTTGTGGTTCAGGCTGTCGTCGAATAACGTTCTACAGGTACGCGTCCCCGGAAAAGGTCTTGCAGGTGGTTGATAACACTGCAAATTTGAGCGTCGCTGGATCTCGGGCTTGTCCGCCGGCTTTCCCGGCGGAATGACACATTGTGCGAGGACCCCGCTCAGCGGGCTTGTCTTTAAAGTACAAGTGCTGTTGCGAGGTGGAAAGGGGGAACGTGCGCGAAAAGAGATTGGGGGAGTATCGTACGGATGCCGGGAGGGAACAGGCGGAGTTCCGCAGAGTACGGCGATCATGCCGTGTCTTGTCGGTCTAGCCCGTATATTTCATGAATGAAGAAAACATTCTTTTCTAAATACTATATTAACAAAAAGATAGTGTCGCGCCATATGGTTTTGCTTCGGCACAGAATGTTTTCAAGGCAAACTCATTTTTTCATTCGCCCTTCGGGCGGTCCCAGGCACGTTATCTGCTTTGTTCCGAAGGATTCGCGGTATTGTAGTACAGCTTCCTCTTTCGCGCCTCGCATCTGACACAGTTTGAACTCGTGAAATATGCGGGGTAGAAACAGGGGGAAAGGTAAAAAAATAACGGGCGAGGTGGCATCAGCCTCGCCCGTTCGGGAGACCGCTTCCGCCCAGGGAGGATAGCGAAAGCGGGAAGGAAAACATGCATCGCTTTGTAAAGGACATTGCGTCCTTCTGCATTTTACACGTGCAAGCGATTCAGGGAGTTCCTGCGGTACCGACTCCGCGTGGGAGCCGGGGAGACAACCGTGAAACTCTGCTGCATGCCTTCATTATATGAAGGCGTTTACCACCGGTTGCGTCTTTTCTACGAGCTTCTCCGCGAACGGAGCCGGCCGGTACATCACTGCTTGCGGGCTACACCTCGACTTTCCCGGGGGTTGACCGTTTCCGACCAACCATGCAAACCAGGATCTCACCTTCTTTCAGGTCGGGCCCGGTTTCGCAGTTCACAACCTTCGCCCGCCCCTCGCCCTGGATCACGAACAGGGGAATCGCAGTGTCGCCGTAGTCTTCGCTGAAGGTGTCACAGGTGTAACCCTGCTGCAGGTCAAACTCCCGGATTTCAGCGCCCTGCCGGAAACGGCTGGTCAGTTCTTCGAAGGTTGCGAACGGGGTGAAGAGGATGTGGCCGCGCAGGTCACGGCTGACGGCTTCGGACGGCTTCAGACCTTCACGCTTGGGAGTGGGCGGCAGCTGATAGACCTCTTCGGTGCTAAGCAGATCCTGGAAACGGATCGCCGCGAGGGAATTCACCTCGTCATTGCCGGTTACCGCGATCACCTTGCCGATCAGGCTGAAGTCGATTTCTTCCAGCAGATAGTCTGCGAGAATGTTGCCGTGATGAGCCCGCAGACCGCTTCTCTGCGCGATGTCCACGTTTTGCGTGTTGCTGTCGACAAGAATCACATGCACCTTGTACGCCTGCAACTTCAGTG
>WJJA01000603.1 GCA_014729955.1 bacterium | reverse complement strand
CTTTTGATCAGCCTGCCGACCACGCTGTATGCATTCGTGTTCGACGAACACACCATCGAGACGAACATCACACCGTTGCAATTCACACGGATTGCCGATCTTGACGGGGACATGGACGGCGACTTCCTGGTCTGCTCGCCTCAGGGATTCTACTGGCTGGAAAACCTGGACGGCTCGGGCGGCACATGGGAAGAACACACCATCTTCGATGATGCCTTCGCTGCTTTCACAGCATCCGTGGATATGGACCAGGACAGCGACGCGGACGCTGTGACCTGGTACAACGACAACGGCGATCTGAGCCTTTCCTGGTACGAAAATGCCGACGGTGCCGGGGGCGTGTGGACAGAACACGTTATCCAGTCCGGCGGTTCCGAGATCGAAGACTTGCTCGACATGCTGCCCGTGGACCTCGACAATGACGGCGATGTGGATGTGGCGGCCATGCGCGGCGATCACGACTATCATAACCCAGCGGGAGAGTTCGGATGGTGGGAGGATACCGGTGCAGGCTGGACGTACCACACCATTGCCGGCGGCGACGGCAGTTATGACTCTCCCACGGTTTTTGCAGTCGCGGACCTCAAC
This sequence comes from bacterium, assembly GCA_014729955.1. Taxonomy (GTDB): domain Bacteria; phylum Electryoneota; class Electryoneia; order Electryoneales; family Electryoneaceae; genus WJJA01. The sequence goes on along the minus strand of WJJA01000603.1, from coordinate 13,779 downwards.
GGCGACGGCTTCCCGGACCTGCAGGGCGGGTCGCTAGGCGGCGACCGCATCGCATGGTTCGAGAATCCGGGCACTTCCGGCGGCGACTGGACCGAACACCTGTTGGTGACTGACGTCGGGGTGTCTTATTCCGGCATGCCCGGCGACATCGACGGGGACGATGACATCGATCTGCTGTTGTCCTACGCCGGGAACCGGGCTGTGCTGGTCTGGATGGAAAATGTGCAGGGAGACGGCTCCCAGTGGCAGTCTCACCAGATTGCATACGGCTCTTCCGGTGAGCTTCGTTACGGACAACTGGTCGATCTGGACGGCGACAGCGCCCTGGACATCCTCGTCGCCTACACCAGCCTCGGTCTGCAATGGTGGTGTAACGATTCGGGCGACGGCACCCAATGGACCCGTCATGATATTGCCCGGGATCTTGACCACTGCTATTCCATGCAGGCCGCGGATCTGGACGGCGACGGCGATCCGGACCTCAGCATTCCGCAGCGTTACGAAGGCGAGATCAGCTGGTGGGAACAGGTTGAAGAACCCGGCCCGCCGCAGATTTCGGTTTCCCCGGATACGATATCCTGGCACTGGTACGAACCGCACGACCCGCCGTTTACCACCATCACCCTGCGCAATCACGGCACCTCACTCGCGGAGTGGAACCTGGAGGTACACGAGGAATGGCTCGAGGCTGACTCCGAATCCGGATCGCTCCAGATCGGTGCGGAAACGGAGGTCCAGATCCGTGCCGTGAGTTTCCCAGAGCCGGGCCTGCACCAGGTCAACCTTACGCTGCATACTGAGAACGGCGACCCGGAACATCAAGAGATTGCGTTGTTCCTGGACGCGGTTGCCTATGACGAGACTTTCACGCCGTTCGTGGTGTCCGAAAGCTATGAAGAGCCTTCGCTTGTGGCGGCAGGGGACGTGGACGGGGACAGCCACAGCGATTTCTTCACCGCCTCGTCCGAAACCGGCGATATCAGCTGGTGGGAAAACGAGGACGGTCTCGGTGAAACCTGGACGCAGCACAACATCACCGAAACCTTCACCGGCGTCATCGATATGTACGGCACCGACCCGGACAACGACGGCGATATGGATATCGTCGCGGCATCCGAAGAGCTGGGTGAGATTGTCTGGTGGGACAATGCAAATGGTGACGGTACAACCTGGACTCCGCACACGATCAGCGATGACGTTCCCGGTATTCTCAGCATCGACGTGGAAGACATTGACGGTGACGGCACCCTGGATCTTGTCGGACTTGCGAACACTGCCGGCGATGTCCGCGAAGTCTCGTGGTGGAAGAATGAAGAAGGAACAGGCATGCAATGGAGCCGTCACTTTGTCTTCGAAGTGGAGATGTTCAGCGTGGATGTAGACGCGGCGGATATCGACGGTGACGGCGACTGCGACATTCTATGCACACGGCAGTGGTGTGAGAACCTTGATGGGACAGGACAATCCTGGGAACAACACACTGTCACAACCCACGACTACTACCTGCTTGAGGAAGCGAAGGTCGCAGACATCGACGCTGACGGTTGCGCGGATGTGGTTTTCACCGGCGACAATCGAGATTCGATGTGGTTCGAAGGGTTCGGTTACTGCAGGCACCGTGAATGCGTGGGGGATGATTGGTATTTCGTGCCCATCCATCAAAGGGCTGATCCCGTCAACAGCATTCACATGGTTGACATGGACGGCGACGGCTACACCGATGTCCTGACAACCTCCATATCTGTCGTACAGCCGATCCGGCTTTACCTCAATTTCGGTGATTACCAATGGGGTATCTATCTCGTCGACACCTCGCTGCGTGGTGCGAGTGACGTTACCGCGACTGACCTGGACGGTGACGGAGATCCAGATGTCATCGCCGTTTCGGAAAACGATGATGTAATCGGAGTCTGGAAAACCACCGGCTACCTCGGCGTGGAAGACAAACCGGCCTCGGATGTCGAGATGCCGGACCGCTTTCAGCTGTCGGCCGCCTATCCCAATCCGTTTAACGCGACAACGACCATTTCCGTGACGCTTCCACGCGCGGGCGAGCTGGAGGCGGCGGTCTACAACATCAACGGACAGCAGGTCGCATCGCTTGCAAATGGACTGCATCACGCCGGCGAACACCGTTTCCATTTCGATGCAACCGGCCTGGCGAGCGGAGTGTATTTCGTTCGTGCCGCGGTGCCGGGTCAGCAACAGGTGCGTAAAATCGTCCTGCTCAGATGAGGGGTCGCGTGCTTTTCATGAACTGTTTTGTGTGTCGGGTCACACCCCGCTTGTGCGGGCCAAGACCCGATACAACGTTTCGTCGGATCACGCGCACGATTTTACCGTGCTCGTGACCTGACGAGTCTACTGCATTCAGTTCAGTACTATCTTCCTTCCGCACTGAGAGGATGACAGACCATTCCGGTTTTCAAGCACCACTCGTTCATACAATCATAGCCGCTGCGGGTCCGAAGCATGGAGAAGGATGCCTGCTCCAACATTCTGTAGGAAATCAAGTGACGCACTGTTCACCTACCGGCGATTGACGTATTATGCACCCTGTTCTAACCGAAGAGTTAGGATGGCCTATCTGCCACTCATTCCGGTCTACCTTACAAGCTATCGAGAACCGGCGTCACAGTTGTGCGGCTTGATTGGCCTTCATCAACGGGCATTTCTTCGGGATGCTCGAACCCCGGTGACCGGCTTGTCAGTCAACAACATGTAGGCTCACCCAACCAGGAGGTTCACATGAGAATCGCAACAGCATCCGTCTTTGTGAACGATCAGGACCGCGCAGAACAATTCTACACGAAAACCCTCGGCTTCCAGATCAAGCACAATGAGGACATGGGTAACGGTAACCGTTGGCTGACGGTCGTGCCGCCGGACAGGCAGGACGACATCGAACTGCTGCTCGAACCCAATCAACACCCCGCCGCCGGTACGTTTCAGAAGGCGATTTACGAGGACGGCATCCCCGCGATCGTTTTCTCAACGGCGGATCTCGACGGTGAATATGAGCGGTTGAAAGACAAAGGTGTCCGGTTCACCCAGGAACCTGCGGACATGTTCGGCACCCGCATGGCCATTTTTGACGACACCTGCGGCAACCTGATCTGCGTGGTGCAGGAGTAGTCGATGGAGCATTGCCTCAACAACGTTCTCAGGAACAGCAGCACGTGCGAATCGAACGGGGGCTGAGAATGGGGGCAGACAGAATTATATCGTGAAAGACGAACGATAAAACCCCGTCTGTCACCATCGTATCGGCTTTCTATATCCGGCGATCGTCTATGCTCCCATATGGCTTCGTGACTGAACAGTCCCCTGTTTCCCCGCCGGTGATTGTTGTACCATAGGCCGTTTCCCAACCGAAACGGCGGCGCAGTTCGTATTGCCCGCCGGTAAACGTCTCATGAGACAATAAGAAGTCCTGAAATTTGTGAATCTTCCGCACAAACTTCGAGTTCGATTTTCCTAACCCGATTCACTGCTTCCTGCCGAACCGGATCACATTGATAGAACGGAAACCCCTAATGCTATTGGGCATAGAATGGAGTAACTTGCAAGAGCGAAAAACTCTTCGACCCTGATAGCTTTTGTGAAAAAATGGTCGTATATTGGAGCGTTCCGAATGTTGCGATTTCGCATCGCGCGAATTGGAGAACGGGAATTTCCGTCAGGATAAACCTCTGAAAAACGGGCATATGCACGCAAGACAGGAAGAGGCGGGGGATGGATACGCACTCCTCGTTTCGACCGGTGTGTGCAGCCTGAACCGAGAAGAACCGACAAGGACCCATGAACATTAACAACCAGGGCGAACGGATCCGAGAAGTCCCGCTGATCGACGAGATGAAGAACTCGTATCTGGACTACTCGATGTCCGTGATCGTGTCACGTGCGCTGCCGGATGTGCGTGACGGCCTCAAGCCGGTACACCGCCGCATTCTCTTCGGTATGGACGAGCTCGGAGTGAACGCCGGGCGGCCTTACAAGAAATCCGCCCGTATCGTCGGTGATGTGATGGGTAAGTATCACCCGCACGGCGATTCGGCGATTTACGATACGCTTGTGCGCATGGCGCAGGACTTCAGCATGCGTTACCCGCTGGTCGATCCGCAAGGGAACTTCGGCTCGATCGACGGCGACGGCGCGGCTGCGATGCGGTACACGGAAGCGCGGCTGCAGAAGATCGCCGAAGAGATGCTGGAGGACATCGACAAGGAGACCGTCGGGTTCGCGCCGAACTACGACGATTCGATGACCGAGCCGATGGTGCTGCCCGCCAAGCTGCCGAACCTGCTGGTCAACGGCGTCGGCGGTATCGCGGTCGGCATGGCGACCAACATCCCGCCGCACAATCTGAACGAGGTCGTCGACGCAACCATCTACCAGATCGACAACCCGGACTGTGAAATCACCGACCTGATGCGCTTCATCAAGGCGCCCGATTTCCCCACCGGCGGGATCATTTACGGCCTCGACGGGGTTCGCGAAGGCTACCTCACCGGCCGCGGGCGTTGCATCATCCGTGCACGGGCGCAGGTGGAAACCGACCGTCGAGAGAAGGCGAAGATTGTCGTTACGGAGATTCCCTACCAGGTCAACAAGACCAACCTCACGCTCAAGATCGCCGACCTGGTCAACCACAAGAAGATCGAAGGCATCACCGACATTCGCGACGAGTCGGACCGTGAAGGGTTGCGTCTCGTCATCGAGCTGAAAAAGGACGCCTACCCCGAGGTGATCCTGAACCAGCTTTACAAACACACCCAGTTGCAGACCTCCTTCGGCCTCAACATGATCGCCCTGGACAAGGGCGTGCCGAAGCTGATGAACCTCAAGACGATTATCCAGAAGTACATCGACCATCGTCATGAGGTCGTCCTGAAGCGCACGCAGTATGAACTGCGCAAGGCGAAGGAGCGGGAACATATCCTCGAAGGTCTCAAGATCGCGGTGGACAACATCGACCGCGTGATTGAGATCATCCGCGGCTCGAGCGGTCCGGAGACCGCGAAGTCGGCATTGATGGACGAGTTCGGCCTGACGGATGTGCAGGCGCAGGCGATCCTCGACATGCGTCTCGCGAAGCTGACCGGTCTGGAACGACAAAAGCTCGAGGATGAATTGAAGGCGATCCGTGAACTGATCGCCGAGCTGGAACACATCCTCGAAAGCCGTGAAGAACGCTTCCGTATTATCAAGGAAGAGTTGCAGGAGCTGAAGGATAAATACGGCGACAACCGTCGCACCGAAGTGGTCAGCGACTACGAAGAGTTCACCGTCGAAGACATGATCGCCGAAGAGGAGATGGTGGTTACCATCAGCCACACCGGCTATATCAAGCGCCAGCCTCTGACCAGCTATCGACGGCAGGGGCGCGGCGGGCGCGGGCGTGCCGGGGCGACCACCAAAGACGAAGATTTCATCGAACATCTCTTCATCGCCTCGACGCATGACTATGTCCTGTTCCTCACCACGGACGGTCGTCTGCACTGGCTGAAGGTGTACGACATCCCGCAGCTCGGGCGTATGAGCAAAGGCAAGGCGATTGTCAACCTTCTACAGTTGACCGCCGAGGACCAGCTCGCGGCATTTGTCAGTGTGAAGGAATTCGACGAGAACCACTTCCTGATGCTGGCGTCCAAGAAAGGCATGATCAAGAAGACCAGCCTGGATGCGTTCAGCAATCCGCGTCGCGGCGGCATTATCGCGATGAATGTGCCGGAAGATGACGAGCTGATCGCAGCGGACATCACCGACGGCAACTGCGAAGTGGTGTTAGGCACCAGCGGAGGCAAGGCGGTGCGTTTCATCGAGAGTGAAGTGCGCTCGATGGGCCGCAACTCGACCGGTGTGCGGGGTGTCAGCATGCCCGCCGGGCAGGTGGTGGTCGGCATGGTGGTGGTGAAACGGTCCGGCACCCTGTTCGTCGCCACGGACAAGGGCTACGGCAAGCGCAGCACCATCGACGATTATCGTCTCACCCACCGTGGCGCGAGCGGCGTGATCACCCTGCGAACCTCCGACAAGATCGGCGAGATGATCAAGATCATGGAGGTGGTTGAAGATGACGACCTGATGATCATCACGCAGAAGGGCATCATGATCCGCATGGCTGCGAAGACGGTTCGTGTGATTGGACGCGCCACTCAAGGTGTCCGGTTGATTCGTCTCGATGAAGGCGACGAGATCTCTTCCATTGCCCGTGTCGCGAAAAACGGCGACGAGGACGACGCGAAGAAGGGCGACATCCTTGACGAGCTGAACGGCGAGGTTCCGGCCGACGAGAAAATCGGCGACGAGGAATCCTCCGGGGAAGGCGACTTTTCCACGGACGAAGGCGAACCGTCCGAGGGGCCGGGCGAAAACGACGAGTGACCTGTTGTTTCATTAGGGTGGAGGTGCCTTATGGCATTGGCGAACGGGAGTAAGATCTCGGATGCGACGGTACGGCGGTTGTCCAAGTATTACCGGTCGTTGAAATATGCTTACGACCGTGGTATGCGGACCATCTCGAGCCAGGAACTGGCGGAGATGAACAACCTCACCGCCGCGCAGGTGCGCAAGGACCTGTCCTTTTTCGGCGCCTTCGGACGTCGCGGCCTCGGGTACTATGTCGCCGACCTGCAACGTAACATCGCACGCATCCTCGGGATTAACAAGACCTGGAATGTCGCACTGGTGGGCGCGGGCAACATCGGTCGCGCGCTGCTCGATTACGACCAGTTCCGGCAACAGGGCTTCCTGATCAAGGTGGTGTTCGACAACGATCCGAACAAGATCGGCAATGTCTATCACGGCCTCGAGGTAAGAGACTTCAACAACGTCGAAGAAGAGATTCGTAACAACAAGATCAAGATCGCAATCATCGCGGTGCCGGCCCAGTTCGCCCAGTCCGTGGTGGATCGTCTGATCGAGTGCAAGGTGCGTGCGATTCTTAACTTCGCGCCGATCACCATCCAGGTGCCGGACAACATGTTCGTGCGCAACGAGAACATGGCGATCGAGATTGAAGCGCTCAGCTTCGCGTTGACAAACCGCAAAGAGCCGCAGCGTACCATGAGCTGACGGGTCGGCGGGCCGGTTCAGCCCGGTTGGTGATGCGTTGCGGCGGTCCTTCCGGAGTCAATGGCGTTACGATCACCCGGGGCTGACGCGGATCATGCCGACTGGACGTGTGTGACCTTCCGTACAACCGGCGTCGAGGTCTGCCAGACAATCCGGTCGGTGCTGGAACAGCCGGAGAACGAATGGCATCAGCCGTTTTCATCATCATCGGCTTCTATATGATCTGGGCGGGTGCACTACCGCTGCACAACTGGGGCTTTCTGCGCGGGCCGTATTCCGGTACGGGAAAGTGGCTTGATCTGCATCCGGTCATGGGGCGCATTTCCGGAGTGTTGCTGTTGGTAACAGGATTGGCCTTCCACATTGCGGACACCGTCTTTTTCATCATGATCGGAGTATCTTTCCTGACCTTGATCGTTTCCATGATCTGGAGCAGTCGCGTGAGATAGCCGCCGTGGGACGGCTGGAATGACCGACAGGCGGAGTATCGCAGTCGTATCGGCAATGCACAGGCTGCTTCGCCGGTATGATCGCGACCGTAGCAACCTCTACAAAGCCGGCTGCAAGGGCGCTTCCACCACCAGCCGGCCCGACGGCATCCCGTAAGGCAGTTTCACATCCACACGGCCTGCTTCCTGCTCATACCGCCAGGCCCTCTGCGATGCTTGCAGATCACCTTCCTTCACGACCTCGATACCCTCACCGGCACCGAAATGAACCGCTGAGGGACTTTGCGCGAGACCGTGTACACGCACAACGATCTGCTCCGACGGCGGTCGATACTCCTGCGCATCGGTTGTCCATGACAGCTCGAAACGCCCGTCGCTGCAGGTCATCGTGAAATCCGTGGCCGCACGCGGGGCATTCAGATGAACACCATCATCGACCGTATGCCGGTAGCTCCGCTCCGTTCCTTCTTCTGCCGGCCAGGCGTCCAGAAAAAACTCGCGGGGTGCTGTTTCCCCGACAAACTCCATGACGGGATAGGAAGGGATCAAGCCCCCTTCACGCACGAACACGGGAATGCGATCAAGCGGTGCATCCACCATGAGCGTTTTCGGTCCCTGGTGACGAACGCCGCTGGTACGGTCGCTCCAGATTCCCTCCGGCAGGTAGACGTCGCGTGTACGCGCTCCATGCTCCAGCACAGGCGCGACCAGCAGGTCACGTCCTACCATGAACTGATCGTCGAGGTTACGCACCGCCGGATCGTTCACGAAGTCGAAGTCATACACCAGCGGCCGCATCGGCGGTTCACCCGTTTTGTGGTAGTGCAGCATCAAATCGTACCAGTACGGTAAAAGCTCGTAACGGTTATCGATCACACGGCGGCTGATCGCCTCAATCCGTTCGCCGTACGCCCACGGCTCACTCGCACGTGTTCCCTGCATGGCATGGCTGCGGAAGAACGGGGTGAAAGAGCCGAGCTGCAACCAGCGTACATACAGTTCGGGATCGTCCCCGGATGTGAAGCCGCCGATGTCGGAACCGACGAATCCCTGCCCGCTCAGTCCCAGGTTCAACAGCATCGGTACGGTACCGCGCAAATGCTCCCACGTCGAGGGGACATCGCCGGTCCAGGTTGCCGCATACTGCTGGATGCCGCTGAATCCGGCGCGTGTCAGGATGAACGGACGACGTGTCGGAAAGGCGCGCAGCATCCCGGTACGAGTAGCCTTCGCCATCAGGTTGCCGTAGATGTTGCGCGTTTCACGGTGATCCGTCGGGAAACCGTCGCCGTCCCAGCGGCTGTCGAGCGGAAAGCCCTCGTTCGGCGACCAGGTGACCGGCTCGTTCATGTCGATCCACAGGCCGGGAATGCCTTGACGCTGCCAGCGCATGACACGATTGGCCCACCATTCGCGTGCATCCTCTTTCGTGAAATCCGGATACACGACTTTGCCCGGCCAGACCTCGCCGATGAAGAGCGAATCATCGGGCATGGTCACGAAGTGGTTCTCACGCAACCCTTCTTCAAGCACGCTGTACACCGATCGAGGCGACCAGGCGACGCCGGGATCGAGGATTGTTACCGGTTTGAATCCTCGTGTCTTCAACCCGGTCAGCATCTCGGCATGCCTGGGGAATCGCTCCGGATCCCAGGTAAAGATGCGGTAGCGGTCCATGTAGTCGATGTCAAGCCAGAGCCCGTCGCAGGGAATGTCGCGTGCTCGGAACTCCTGCGCGATACGTCTCACCTCCTCGCCGGAAGGATAGCTCCAGCGGCTCTGGTGAAAACCGAGCGACCAGAGCGGCGCTTCGAACGGTTGACCGGTCAGCTGCACGTACGACTGCACAACCTGGTCGATGCGCGGGCCGCGGATAAAGAAATAATCGATCTCGCCCCCGTCCGTGCGTACACTCATTACGTCACGCGCCTCACTGCCGAGATCGAACACGGTTCGACGGGTAGTGTTCAGATAAAGCCCCCAGGCGCCGCCCTCTTCCGCATACGAAATCACCCAGGGATGCGACTGATACAGCGGATCTTCATCGACCTCGAAGTCGCCGTCTTTCATGACATCGGTGTTCCACATCTCATAGCGTCCGCCGCGCTTGTCCAGCCGGCCGGTTTTTTCACCCAGGCCGTACAGCGACGCATTCGGGCGTAATTCCTTCAACAGCAGCAGAGAATCGGCCGGATAGGTGAAAGGCAGGTCTTCGCTCAGCACACGGTCCGCGTTGTCCACGATCCGAACACGTGCATCCGTCTTCATGATCTCGACAGTCATCCGACCGGTCGCGATCTCCCAGCGATCACCGGCGTTGTGCACAGGATAGGTGCGGCGTGGATACGTATCGAGCGGAATCGTCGTCCAGCCGCGATCCGGGGTCGGTTCTGTGCCTTCCGGGGGCAGATACCTCACGCGCACCATGTTTTCCGTAAGCACAGTGAGTTCCACCGTCCGGTTGCGCGCCTCGTGACGGAAACGGCCCTGCTCGTCCGTACGCGCTCCGCAGCCGTTCATCAGGACAGGCACGGCAAAGAGCAGCAGTATTGAGGAAAGCCCGCGAAACACTCGAAACCAACGCATCGATTCCACCTCTGCACGTTGTGGTTCCTTCCCCGTTCATGAAGATCCGAAGGACGGGTTCGTTTGCGATTCACATGCTATACATTCCAATCCCCACAGGGTTCCTTCAGGGGACATCCGCATCAAACAGCCTGTCGCCAAGAGTGCGTCTTGTGTACTCTTCGGCGATCTCGACGATATCACGCCATTGGTCAAATGTTGCCCAGTGATAATCACGCACCGGAGGATGCAACGCGATATCCGCCCGTTCGATGAATTCACGATTCAACAAATGCTGGGTAATCGCATCGACACGGTGTACGACTTCGAACGGGTTGGCGGGATCGCGACGGTCCACCATGCTCGGCAGTACCTCCACCGCGATCACTTCCATCGTTTTGCCGGGAATCGGGTCCGGCACAGGGACACATCGTGTGACGTAACCGTCTACCAGCAGCTTGTCTTCATACCGCACCGGAGGGAAGATGCCGGGAATCGAAGAAGAAGCACGGCAGGCAAACGCAACCGAGCCGCTGTGAAACTGCACCACTTCGCCGGTGTAAAGGTCCGTGGCAAACACCACCAGGGGAATGGAAAGATCGGAGAAGACATGCTCACCAAAGACTTGATACATGATCTCCGGCATCAGTTTCTCGGGTGCGATGGAAAGCGGACGATCCTTTTTCTCGCGATGGAGGAACGGGATGGCTTTCTTGACCTGCGCACCCAGCTCTTTCATGAAGTAGTCCACACCATTTTTCGTCCCGGCATCCATCTGTCGCATCACCTTGCGATTAAACCACTCGCTGCCGAGGATTTCCTCCAGTCTTGCAGCCAGAGCTTCGTACGTGCCGAATTGAGCGTACAGCGCGCCGATCACCGAACCCGCGCTCGTGCCTGTGATCAGATCCGGTTTCCACCCCATCTCCTCCAGCACCTTGATCACACCGACATGCGCAAGACCGCGCGCCCCGCCGCCGCCAAGGCTCAGCACACGTACATGGTCCCGATAGGGACGCTTGTGCGCCCAATCCCATATATGGTACCACCATTCCATTTGGAATCGTCCCGTCTTGTGTGGTTCTGCTTATGCAAGAAAGGTACAACTCCCGTGGAGATGTCGGCAAAGCCCCTGCAGGTCCGACAGGTCTCCCGGGAAGGGCTGAAGCAATGAGGCTGAAGACGGGGGGTGACAACCGTTCGCAAACGACTCGGATATTCCGAAGAACCACAAACGGCTCATAATGATACTCTCTCAGCCTATGCCTAACCCCCTGTTTATGCTTGTGATCTGCGTCACTCGTTCTCTCTAAGAATTTGTTTCCTCATAGGATAGGGAGAGATGCTAAAGATACAAAAATTCAGAAATTTCTCGATCGCACTGGATTTTTATTGAGCGACCATTCATTTTTTTTCGGAATCCCGAACGGGCGATCCAAATGGGCAGATGGGAGTGTGGCACTGGTGTGAGGTGAGTCAACGGGAGGGAAGGATTATGTCGCGTACAGGGCGACGTGGTTTATGGCTGATTTTGGCGGCATTGTTTTTGTTCTCAGGCGTTACTGCCGCGAAAGAGGCGCCGAAGTTGTTCGACAAGAAGACCGACAAGAAGATCAAGCGTATCAACATCCTGAAGGATGACGGCAGCTGGATCTTCCTGCACAACAAGAAACGCCTTTTCATGCATGACGGCAATTCCGGGAAGTTGATGTGGGAGGCGAAAATTCCCAAGTATACCGATGACGGTCTCGACCTGATCTGGAATGAAGAGGTCTTTATCACTTCCATGAAAAAGGGGATGATCTGCTTCAACCTTGCGGACGGTAAGGTGCTGTGGGAGACCGACACCAATATCAAAATGAAAAAGTATGTGGATTACTTCAATTTCCCCACAGGTTTCGTTGTCGTGTTGGAAAATGAAATGGTCGGCTTCGACCCGAACACGGGCGAAGTCAAATGGCGCAACGATGAAGACGCTTTCGGTCTGAGCAGCACCCTGCATGAAGCAGGCCTGCCGAACGTATACAGTTTCGAACGTTCGTACGGCAATCGTCTCGTCCTGCTGGGCAACAAGGGTGTGTATATCTACAACGCCGACGACGGCACATTCCTGGGCAGCACGGAAGTAAAGTGGGCAAACAAGCTGGTGAAAATGGCGGAAAAAGGCCATGATGTGCCCGAACCTCTCACTCACACCGGCGAGAGCATGTTTGCCGTCTTTCACAAGGACGGCACGGTCGGCATGAACCTGCAGACGGGTGAAGTGGTCTGGCAGATTGAAGAGGCGATTGATCGCAAGCGCGGCTACCTCAAATTTGAGTACGAGGGAGACGATTACGCGCTGTTCGCGATGAAGAAAAAGATGATGTGCTTCAACCTGACCACAGGCGCGAAAAAGTGGGAAACAGCCGAAGATGTGCGTCTCGACCCCTACACCGCGGAACTGCTCGACGACGGCACACTGTTTGTTTCCGGAATCCGTTCATTCGTCACAGGTCGTTTGCAACCCTGGGACATGAACGGCACCTACATCCTTGCATACGGCCTGGATTTCGGCACAGGCGAAGCCAAATGGGGGCCCGAGGTCATTGTCTGGAGCCCCAATGCCACGATCGATTTTCTGGGGATCAATCCACGGATGGCACATTACCAGGGCCCCTGGATTCACGGAGACGAGGCTGTCTTCTATGTTTTCGGCGTGGATGCCCGTCTGCCGGAGCTTGGTGAAAAGAAATGGAAGCAGGACGGCGAAGGTTTGATGCGCATCAATATGAAGACCGGTGAGGTGAAATACCGCACGGCCTTTAAGATGTACGATCATTGGATTAAAAACGTGAATCCAGGTGCCATCAGTCCGGCGCATTACGATGAGGCATTTGGAGCCGTGCCGGAAATCATCTGGGGTGAGGACAACTCTGCCTATCTCGCCGCGAACAATACCGTGGTAAAAGTGGACATCAACACAGGCGAGACCCTTTGGACCGGTCCGGACCTGGAATTCGTCTACAGCTTCAACGTGGCCAAAGGACGTGTTTTCGGACCGATCGGCTCCGCCACATGGGGCTACGATGCAAATATCGATAAGCTGAAGGCGAAGGATACCCTGAACAAGACCAAGCGTGTCGGGTACTTCATGCTCGATGCTGACACCGGTGAGCAGTTTTTCGCACAGGAATCCAAGAAGGATCCCCTTCACACTTTCATGAATCACTACGACCCGAACTCCGACGCGGTCTATCTCAGCGACGAACGCTATCTCCGACGTTTGAACCTCTCCGACGGAGAGTTCGCATGGGAACTCGACCTCAAAAAGGAACTTACCGGGGAATTTGGCGCCAAGAAGGGTGTGGTGTTCAAGCTGACAGGAGCCAGCTCATCGACCGTCTACGGATACTACTCCATCACCACCTATACGACGAAATCCTACGAGGTGTCGATGGAGCACGGTCCACGCTGGTACGGCGACCAGATCCTGGTGCTGGCCAATGACGGCCCGGCAATGGTCAACCTCGACGGCTCCATCGCCTGGAAAACCGAGTGGGACTGGAAAAACACCAAGATCAACTACACTCCCACGATCATCAACGACAAGCTGATCTACCAGTTCAAGAAAAAGCTGAAGTGCATCGACCTGGCGACCGGCAAGATGCTTTGGGAAGCCAAAGAGGCAAAGGATGCTGATATCGTG
>WJJA01000602.1 GCA_014729955.1 bacterium | reverse complement strand
GAACGAACATCGACAGGCGGTACTCGCCAACCGGAAGTTTTATGAATTCACCGCCGAGTTGGACGGCCTCGAGGTTCTGGGCCGGCGTCCGGGTGAAATCCTTCATTGCATCCACGCGTCCGAGTCCCATGACGGTTGCGGGACAACCGAGTTCTGTAGCACCTGCGGCGCCGCACAGGCGGTCATCTCATCGCTGAAGGGCATTCAGGCCGAAGAGGAATGCCGCATCACCCTGTCTACGGACGTGGAGCAGGAGGCGCTTGACCTGCGTGTCTGGACTTCGCCTTTTGTCTATGAAAACGAATCGTTTACGCTGTTTTCCCTGCTTGACATCAGCGACGAAAAGCGCCGCATGATGCTGGAACACATCTTTTTCCACGATGTGCTCAACACGGCCGGTGTGCTGCTGGGATTTACCGATCTGGCACGGCAGGGCAAGATCGACCGCAACAACCGTGAAGGGTTCCACACTCTCCACAGCCACACGAAGGATTTGATTGAACAGATCCACACTCATCGTGACTTGAAACTTGCCGAAACCGGGGAGCTGGAAGTGAAACCGACGCCGTTCGGCACACGTCACTTCCTCCAGGACCTGCTTCATACCTATTCCCGTCTGCCTCAGGCCAAGGGGATTGTCATCGACTTGGACCATTCGCTGTACGATGTCACGATCGAGTCGGACAAACGGCTACTGAAACGAGTCCTGGGCAACATGATCAAGAATGCGGTGGAAGCGTCGGTGCGCGGCGATACGGTATCGCTGGGGTGTCGTCGCGCCGATCCGTACATTGTCTTTTCGGTACACAATCGCGGGTACATCCCGCGTGACATTCAACTGCAGTTGTTCAAGCGTTCCTTCTCCACCAAGGGTGATGGGCGCGGATACGGCGCTTACAGCATGAAACTGCTGACGGAAACCTACCTGGACGGAAAGGTCGGTTTCGCGACGTCGAAGGAAGACGGCACAGAATTTCAGGCCTGCCTGCCGCTTACGGAAATCCTGATGGAAGCGGAATATGCGCCCGACGAGCGTAACCAGGGAAACAGAAACCACGATTCCGAAAGCGGCGCAAAGCGAACAACTCGTCGCACCTGGCAACTGTCATCCGAGCTGCGAGACCGTCTTCCCAGCCTTCTGATCGCACTGGAAAAACGTCTGCTGTTACAGTGGGAACGTGTGCAGCGCTATTTTATCATGAGTGATATGAAACTCTTTTCCGATGAAATCGCACGTCTTCTGCACGAGTACCCTTACCCTACTCTGGACCAGTGGCACACACGCTTCGATCACGCAGTGGAACAGTTCGATATGACAACCCTGCCCGGTCTGCTGTCGCATTTTCCTGAAATCATCGAGGAAATTCGGCGGATCAACGAAGGGGGAGGTGACCTGCCGGACAACAGCTCCCTGCCGTTCGAAGCCAACGAAAGAGTGTCCGCATCGGCAGCCGAACCGCGATCCGAACAGGATTCCGACAGTGATGAGACGGAACCTTCCGCGGAACGTCCAATCCCCGCAGAGCAAAAGAGAAGTGAAGGTGAAGCGTCTCAGAAAACGGACGATGACGGCACCCCTGACCCGTTGGAAAAAGAAAGTTCCGACTCGTCTGACACACAAGAGGTGCAACCTGAATCGCACCCTCCCCATCGCCGGTCCTTCCGCATTGAAGGCTACGACTGATCCTTCTTTCACGAACGCCTGAACGTCACGTCTGCATCGAATTGAGACAAAACACCCGGCACAGTGTTCTGCACCGGGCGATGTTGCGTTTCTTTCGATTGAATCGAGACTCAGCTGAAGGTCGTGAGGTAATACTCGCCGGAGGCGCTGGAGGCGTAGAGCCAGAACTTGCCGGTCGATTCATCCACATCGGTCACAACGAACTGTGCCACATAGTAGTCGTCATCGTTTTGAACACAGTTGTTGTTGATGGTCTGGAAATCCGTGCTGCTGAGGTTGAATTTGGGCGATCCATTGATGTAGCCGTCCGGGGTACGTGCCGTCAGCCCGCTGATTGTCATTTCCGAGTTGTTGGTGCCGCCCACGGCCAGTGCATACCCGTTCGTTTCCTGCTCCAGCAGCTCCTCGATGGAACAGGTGCCCTTGATCGACCCCTTCGGTTCGCGATCATCTTCGTACTTCGCCACTTCACCGCGCATGGTCTTGTTCGCCATGTTGTACTCCTTTTCATTATGTCTGATTGGCAGACCTTCTGCCGTCAGCAATCAATATTACACGAAATAGATCGATTTACAAGAATGCCTGAAACAAAGACAGAGACTCACAGGGCGCTAATATAACGTATTATATTCAACTTGCGTGTATTCAGGAATGATTGATTGACTATGGTTGTAGACATTTCATCGTAAGCTTTCCATTGTGAGGCGCAATATGAGACGCCGGCATGATGGTTATGTTTTGTATTTCTCGTTTTCGATAACCCTGCACCGTCCTCTCTTCTCACGCTTGTTTTGACGGTTGGAATGCTGTGAATCGTTGGGCGTCTTCCACCCATTCCCATTCGCTTTCGTACTCGTTCGGCTCGTCACGGCTCCATACCATCCAACTGCCCATCGGATTCGGGCCGCCGGTGGGATTGAACGGTGTCATGTCCTCGCGTTGCAATGCCGCTTCATATCGATCCGGAGGCAGTTTCAGTATCAATCCCGTTTCGTTCAAAAACAGGAAAAACTTCTTGTTGTGCGCAAGTTTGAAGCCTGGATGTCCCATCATTCGGCTTTTCTCGATGGAAGTGTCCCCCTCAAACCGGACTTCACACAACTCAAGCAATTCTTCTCTAAAACGCACCGTCAAGTCAACCTCCTCCTGTCGCGTTCGCTGCAGCGGTGACAGTTCCATTGTCATTAAGTACCTATTTATCAAAAATAAGAATGATCCGTTAACAGCTTTCCCACGCATCGTTTTCCTGCTTGACGACGCTCAATCTACTCGATGTTCACCGGCGATGCACAGGCAAAACTTCAAAAGAAGCAGCAACTTTCAGCATTTGGAGAGCCGGATACGGTTCAATGCATGAAATTTCTTGTTTCGTTCATGGAATATGAGGAATCGATTATAAGACAAGTTATTACAATGATATACAACACCTTCCCCGGGTGATCGTATCAAATGGATGAAAAGAAATTGAAGTTCATACGCAACAATACTGTCTGCGGTGAGAGCACACGTTCATGAAACGCCTTAAGTTTTCCGTGATTTCGCCGATGGTAAGCGAGAGGAAGAGATGGTTCTCTTTGATTGTTCCCGTGCCGTGTAGTCTCCAAAGGCGCAGGAGGTTGGGGGCACGGAACACGCGCTCCGCCTTCATCCCCGGCAAGGGGACCCCCGAGACGGGGGAGAAGGCGGAGCGTGCTCTCTTCGGAATTCTTGAGCACCTCGCCTTCGTCCGATACCGTTGTGTCAAACCACATATCCCAACCTTTCAGATGGCCGGCGGGACCGGTCCGACCGATCATGGTTTGCCGCCTGCCTGGCTGTCCCAGAATGGGATTCTGCATGCGTTAGAACAGCAGTCGAAGAAGCGCAATATGTTTATATTATTGTTCTTAACAAGGGAACTGGATACCGGTGTGCTCCGGTTTGACACGGTTTTGCGACGGTCCGTTGCGCCTGCCTTGCCTGCCGGTCTTTTTGGGCGGGGTGACAGTACTTGTGACGACCTGTTTCGCCGGTAAGATGCCTTTTGAGGTGACCTGTTGCACCGGAATGATAAACGGTGGGACAGCCTGAAGCAAAAAACCCGCCCTCCTGCATGGAGAAGGGCGGGTTGGAAACAATCTGATTGACTTGCCGGCTGAGGGTTCGGCTTACGGCGTATCCACCACCGGCAACGCGGTCAGGGAACCGTCGCTGACCAGTCCGATCGCAAAGATCGTCACGTTTTCACCGTTCTCGAACATTACATCGTCCAGCTCGAGCACCACGGTCCCGTCCGATTCCAGCGCCACCTCGAGGTCGTAGCTGCCGCCGGCGACATCGATGTAGCCCTGGTATTCACGGAACGCCACGTTATTGAACAGCACCGGATCGCCGCCCGCGACCTGCACATCCACCGCCGGGGCATCCGGACCGGCATGCACGAAGCGGACCATCGCCTGTGCACCGCCGGTACGGCTATCCGTCAGCGCCATCGCTTCGATATCGCCGCCGGCGACCAGGCCGGTCACCGCGAAGGTAAACGCGTCATTGTGAGTCAGTGTCACCATTTCCTCGACGATCGGGTCCGTATTCGTGCCGGTCACGAACACCTGCACCTGGTGCGTTTTCGCCGGTACCATCAGGTAGCCGCTAACCGCTTCGTAGGGCACATTGGTCAGGTCGCTGACGATCTCGCCGTTGAGGTAGACATCCACATTGGGACCGTCCGGCACGAGGTGCGCGGCACGCAACTCCGCCTCGCCGGTCATCAGTTCGACCGTCGAACCGCCGCCGTCCATGTCGTCGACGATTGCAAAGGCGCTCAGGCTGCCGTCACCAAGGTTGCCCTTCGCGACGACCGTGTAGTTCATCCCGCCCGAAAGCGCGACATCGCCGAAGCTCAACACGACGGTTTCATCGTCCGCGCTCGGGCGAACCTGCAGGTTGTAGCTGCCGCCGCCGACCTCGATATAGCCCTGCGCTTCGTTAAATTCGACATCATCGAACAGGACGGTACTGTCATCCAGCGTGATATCCACCTCGGGTGCATCCGGGGAGGCGTGGAAGAAACGCACCTTGGCATCGGCGCCGGGCATGACGTCGTCCATCAGCACCTGCGCTCCGATGTCGGACGCATCCGGCCCGGTCGCGGCGATGGTGGTATAGTTGTCCGCATCCAGGAACAGGTCGGTATCGATCACCGGATCGCTCGAGGTACCCGCGGCGAAGACCTGCACATTCGTCGCACCGGCGTCGAGCATGAGGTAGTCGCTTACCACTTCAAACGGGACATTCGTCAAGTCGTTCACCACGTTGCCGTTCACCCACACATCCACCGCCGGGGCGCCGGGCGACAGGTGTGCGACGCGAACACTCGTGGACGGCATCTCCTGCTCAAGCACCACCGTGGTGGAACCGTCACCCGGCGCATCCACGACGGCTATCGCGCCGAGGGTGCCGTCACCGAGGAACCCGGTCGCCGCGACGGTGTAGACCGTGCCCGCTTCAAGCCCGACATCCGGGAAGCCGGTCACGATATCGGAACCGTCCGCCGGACGTACCTGCAGATCGTAACTGCCCGATCCGACTGTTGCGAAACCGCCGGTCGCATTGAACGCGTAATCGTCAAACAGAATGCTGCCGTCGGCAAGCGTGATGTCCACCGCCGGCGCGTCAGGGGAGGCGTGCAGGAACCGTACTCGCGCGTTTTCTTCGTCGATGGCAAGATCGTCCATGATCACATTCGGTCCGAAGCTGCCGCCGTCGAGGGAACCGGTCGCCGCGACCGTGTAGGCCGCATCGGGTTCGAAGGTCAGGGACGCGTCGATCACCGGATCCTCACTCGTACCGGTCGCGAAGACCTGCACCGAAGTTTCACGGTCGGCCAGGACCTCCAGGTACGCACTCACAGCCGTGTAGGGCACATTTTCCAGCACCATGTTACCGGCAACGTACACATCCACGTTGGGAGCATCAGGGCTCAAGTGCGCGACACGAAGCTGCGCATACTGAGGCGCCGAGGTGTTCAGGTCCACCACCGTGTTACCCATGCCGGGGTCGTCCAGCACCGCTATCGCATCGAGCGGAGCATCGCCGCCGCCGGCAAGGCCGACCGCGAACACGGTATAGTTGGTCGAACCGCTCAACTCCACGTCGTCGACAAAGAGCGCCGGCGCACCGGAAGACGAAACGTTGACATCAAAGTCGTAGGTGCCTCCGGCGACCATGATGTACCCGCCGTCCTCGCGGAACTCGACACCGCTCCACAGGTCATCGCCGTCACGCAGGGCGAGGTTTACTTCCGGCGCATCGGGGGAGGCATGCACAAAACGCACCTTCGCCTGTTCCGCGTCCGTCATTACCTCGTCCATGTAGAGAGTGGCGGTGAGGCTGTTGTCGTCCAGCAGACCCGTCGCGGTGACCGTGTAGTAGGTGTCGGCGGACAGTGTAATCGATTCTTCTATCACCGTCGTGCCGGCATCGCCTGCAGGCGTGATTTCTACATCGACACCGCCGGCCGGTACGCTGAGGTAACCGGAGAAGGCGCGATAGGGCACCTCTTCAAGGGTCAAAGTGCCGTTCACGTAAACATCCACGTCCGGAGCATCCGGGCTGAGGTGCCCGACACGTAGGTAGCTCATGGGTGTCTCGGCTGCTTCCAGATCGATCACCGCACTGCCGCTGCCGGGCGCATCTACGCTCGCCAGCGCGCCAAGTTCATTGCCCATGGTGCCGGCGTCCAGCAGACCCTTGGCGAAAACGGTGTAGTTCTTGCCCGCTTCCAGCGCCAACGGCGCGAAACGAATCACCTCTTCTTCACCGGCATCCGTGCGAACGATCAGCGTATAGGCGCCGCCAGGCACAGCGGCGTAGTCGCCGCTTTCACGGAAAGCAATGTTGTCAAACAGCGGGGTGTCGGAGCCGGCCGTGAGAATATCGACCGCAGGGGCATCCGGACCGGCGTGGACAAACCGCACCTTCGCCTGTTCCGCGTCCACGGATCGATCATCAACCAGGACGGTGGCATTGATCGCTTCCATGCCGCTGCCCTCCAGCAGACCGGTGGCGGCGACCGTGTAGTATTCATCCGTTTCGAGCGTGACCATCGCATCGATCACAACCGGCGTCTCTTCGTCTGCCGGGGTGACTTGGATCATGCGGTCTCCCGTTTCCACCTCGAGGTATTCACTGAAGCCTTCGAAGGTCACATCTTCCAGCACAATCTCGCCGTCCAGCCACACATCCACCGCCGGAGCGTTCGGGGACAGATGCGCAACACGGACATAGCTGTAGTCCGGATCGGGAGATGCGCCGTTATCGTCATCATCACCACATGCAACGAGGACGAAGGCGGGAAGCAGAAGCATAGCGAGTCGTGCAAGCCAACGTTTGTCGAACATGGTATCCTCTCAAGTTTCTTCGAACTGTTTGTACTCGCCCCGGTCGGATCGTTCCGCACCCTCTGACGAGCGTCTGATTGACCAGCCGTTGCATTCTCCTCTGATTCGGCCCGGTCCGGCGCCTAATGTTAGGCGCGCCTTAACTCCGTGAATCGAGGGCAAAGGGTATGCCGTTTTGGCACAGCCGGTCTCAGAGCGTCTTTTTTGCGACAAGCTTCACATGACGATAAAATAAGGCTTTAGCCTGCCCTGTCCCAGCGTGCGACAGTCCCAGATGGGATAGTAGCAATGTCTTGTATTTGATTGAGTTGATCAACCACGGGCTCTCTTTTGGATTTCTTTTCCGGGATGAACGATATGAAGCGGGTCGTATGGCAGGACCGAAACCTGAGACTACGCAATCTTTGCCTTTTCATCTACAAAAATCCAGCAGCAGGTTGTTCTTCAAGCCATTCTAATACAGCAGTTTATACTATTCTTGCGCAATCTTTGCAGCGATCATTCTCCCAATACACCCGCTGATTTGGATTCACTGATCCGGTACGAGACACTCTCGGTCGACCGTAAGTGCGGCGGATTCATCTAACTGAACGAAGATGAGACAAAGCCGTCGCATTGCATACGCCGGAGGTGCAGGCCGCCTCGGCACGAACGGAGCTGGTTCGTGGTCACCTGGTCGGAACGTACAGCCTCCCCCGATCGTATATTGGATGCCGGCTTGCATTCGCAGCGGTTTTCGAGGCCGGCGTTTCCCGTCATGCGATCTCGTTCGTGCGGGGAAAGCGCTCTCCATTTCGCTGTTTCAATTACGAGGGTTCTCCATGCGCCGTCTTGACCTGCTTCTCATTGTTGCCATGCTGATCTTCGCCGGCCAAGCCGCTGTCGCGCAGCGTCTGCTGATCCCGATGGATCTCACCCAGACCGACCACTTGCGCGCTTACGGCGTCACTTACAACGCGATCAAGGCCGGTGCGGAGGCGGAGTGGCTGCTGAATTACCGCGGCG
>WJJA01000601.1 GCA_014729955.1 bacterium | reverse complement strand
CCTAAAGATATATTCTCACTTTCACCTGGTCAAGCACAGAGTTGCGGTCCCTCCTATAACCCTGTTATTCCTAAAGATATATTCTCACTGTCCTCGTCCAGTTTTCTGCGTTTTTCACCCCATAGAGGTTTGATCCACCGATTCTTGCTCTTCAAGAACTGCCATCCAAAACGTGACTCTCTCGCCTCTATCTATGAAACCGATCCCTATATAAATGCCAAAATCGACCTCGGTCACCCAAAACTTTGCATATCAAACTGCTGAAATCAGTCCGCAACCGCAGTGATCGCTAACCCGAATATTTCATGAATGATGAAAGCGAGCTATGGTAAAGACTGGTTTTACAGGAAGATGTTCCCCAATTTGTCACTTTCTCCCGGCGACGGTTTGTACCCAGACGTAAAAGCGCAAAAACCATTTATTCATTCACCCTTCGGGCGGTCCCAAGCACGTCATCTGCTTTGTTCCGAAGGATTCGCGGTATTGCCTACAGCTTCATCCTTCGCGCCTCGCATCTGACGCACTTTGAACTCGTGAAATATTCGGGCTAATTGTCGACCTGGTGCACTGCAAGATTGCGACATGCGAGGCTGATAATCATTCACGGTTTGAATGGCGCGTAGACTTGGGTGGCCCGGGGCAAGCCCCGGGCTACCCGCCCTTCCCCGACTCGATCGGGGAATCTGCCGTTTCATTTGGGACGAGAAAGGCAGATCCCCCGCCTTCGCGGGGGATGACATGTGGGAGTCAGGGGATGACAGAGAGGAC
This sequence comes from bacterium, assembly GCA_014729955.1. Lineage (GTDB taxonomy): Bacteria > Electryoneota > Electryoneia > Electryoneales > Electryoneaceae > WJJA01. Next base: position 4,735 of record WJJA01000601.1, on the reverse strand, counting down.
ATGCGGTGGACTGCCTCTCAGACCAAAGAACAAGGACTTCGAGAAACACATTGAATAGAGACAGATGGTAGTGTTTCCAATCGGGTAAAATATGAACAGACACACTACTGTCCCTGTTTTCGGGGAGCGGTTCTCCCCTCGCGCAATCAAGACTCAATACACTATCTTCTTCCGATTTCCAGAGGGAACAAGAAGGCTGCATCTCCTGTGAAGGGCGTCCTTCGAAGGGCGTGCCCGGACATCCCTGCTGTTGAAGGAACTGGAGGAAAAGAAAGGTGAATGAGGTGGACATGCGCGCAGCAATCGAAGCCGCATTTCAAAAGCAGGTTCGAAAGGATGATCGAGTCAAGAACGCCTACCTGCTGGTACAATCGGACAAACTGAACCTTGATCTGAATACCGCCGAAGGCACCACCGGGAGTACTCCCGCCGTGCCTGGACAGCCCAACCATCTGGCAAGCGTCGGAAAACTGTTCACCGCGACCCTCATCGGCATCCTGCATGAACGGGGGCTGCTGGATTTCGATGACAGGATCGGGAAGTATCTTGATTCGGACCTGATGAACAACCTGCATATCCACAAGGGCCGGGACCATTCCAGCGAGATCCTCATCAGGCATTTACTGAAACAGACCTCCGGACTCAATGATGTTTTCCATCCGCTCCTCAAGAGGCTGGTCGAGGAGCCCGGGTTCGAGATCACACCTCGGGCCGCGGTTGAATGGGGAAAGGAGCATTTGAAGCCCGTGGCGGCCCCTGGCAAAAAACATCACTATACCGACACGAACTATTACCTGCTTGGGCTGATCATCGAAAGTATTACGGGGAAACAGTTTCACGAGGCAATGCATGAACACATTTTCGCCCCCCTGGGCATGAAGCATGCATGCATGTACGGCTTCTCGGAAGCTCAGCAGGACTCCGGGTATCCTCCCGCAGCATTGTACATCGATGGTGTTGATCTGCTTTCGATAGACAACATTCATCAGATAGATTATGCTGGAGGGAGCGTCCTGGCTCCGCTCGATGAGTTTCTGATCTTTATGAGATCACTCGTAAACTCCAGTATTATCAAAAGGTCCACACTTGAGAGAATGCTGCAGGACGACATCCCCATGGGATTCCCCATGATGGGGTTTTCCTACGGCTACTCCATATGGAAAACCAGAACAATTCCCTTGCTGGCGCCGGAAAAGTACTATTGCTGGGGATGTGTTGGCATCACAGGCGCTTTCATGTTCTACCATCCTGCGACCGATTCCTGCATCATCGGGACCTTTAATGACAGCGCATATCGCGCGAAAGCGCTCCAGTTCATGATCGGCGAAGTGATCAAAACTCTCCTGAAAGGCTGAGGCGAGCGGCCTGACCCATCGATTCGACAGGATTCGGCAGGGGCGCCGCCTCGCTCTTTGGGATTCCGGGAATCGTCTACCGACTCGCCATCGCCGCAGGGCTTGCTGTACGGTTTCATCCCTGGCAAAGGTCGCTTCGATACCCGAAAAGAAGGCCGGGTTCGCATCATGCCGTACCGGACAATGCAACCGGACGATACCGGGCCTGCGACCCGAGCTGTGTCAGCCCAGAGATGAAGCACGCTTCAACACCCTGCACGGGCAATAGAACCGGGTACTGCCCCTGGAAGCCCTGGAATGCCTCTTTCCCCGATACTACTGCCTTTGCCCCGCACGCGGCATGTGCTTACTATTTCAGGAATGAACCCCGGCAAACATGTCGCCGTATACACCGACCAACTGTGGGGAGCGGTCGGTGACAACCCTGGCAAGAGAGAAGGTAGAGCAGGCATTCGGCCTGATGCAGGAAAAGAATCTGGATGCATGGTTGACATTTGTCCGGGAGACCGACATCGTCCACGACCCCGCGCTGGACATGATCCTGGACAAGCCCTGCACCTGGTCCATAGAAATGCAAACGGCTGCTGGTTTCGATCGGCCCTGCTTTACTATCCCGAATATTTCATGAATTATGAGTTTATTCTTTTCTAAAAGTTATATAAACAATAGGATAATATCACTCCATACAGTATTTCTCCAGCACCGTTTGTGTCCAAGCCAAACTCATCTATTCATTCCCCCTTCATGCGGTCCTAACCCGAATATTTCATGAATGAAGAAAATCTTCTTTTCTATATAGCATAATAACAATAAGATAGTGTCGCGCTATATAGTTTTGCTTCGGCACAGAATGTTTTCAAGACGAATTCATCTATTCATTCCCCCTTCGGGCGGTCCCAACTGCGTCATCTGCTTTGTTGCGAAGGATTCGCGGTATGGCAATACAGCTTCATTCTTCGCGCCTCACATCTGACGCAGTTTGAACTCGTGAAATATCCGGCCTAACTGTGTCACCTGCTTTGTTCCGAAGGATTCGCGGTATCGCAATACAGCTTCATCTTTCGAACCTCACATCTGACGCAGTTTGAACTCGTGAAATATTCGGCCTATCAGATCCTACAAATGCTCGGCATCTCCCTCTTCGAGCGAGTGCCCATAAAACAATTACTTAGCGCCAACCACATCCCAGATCCGACAGGCAACGATCCCAACCAATTGAATTTCCTCGACTTTTAACGGGACAGCTGTGCCTCTGTCCCTACTTTCCGGTAATCAGCTTGACCAGCGGGCACGGAACCGTTGGATTTCATCCGGGGTGTAGAAATGCCTGGTGGCGGGTGCGTCATAGAGCCGGTCAAGGTAGTCTGCGGGAAGAGCGGCCTGCTGCTTGAACACCTGGTAGGCTTCGGAATAGTATTTCCTGCTGCCGAGGTTGCTGCCGGCGATCCGGAACGGTTCACACCCGAGGAAGGTCTGCACTTGCTCCGGCCAGGTGTCCGCGTTTTCCAGACGCAGGATTTGCAGGTCGAACCAGGGGCCTTTCAGATGCTGCACGCCCTGCTGCCGGTCAAACGAATACTTGAGCGGATCGGTATCAAGCACCCGTGCCGGTTCCATGGAAAACCAGGTGATCGGAAGATCATGCGGGTATCGTTCGAGGAACGCGGTACGCAAGTGTCCCGGTCGCACGGTTCCCTGCCGGATCTGCCGCATCTCTTCCGGCGCGAACGACTGCAGGTTTTCGAAGAAGGCGGAGACATTGCGTGCGACGGGATCACGGACCGCGCTGATGATTTTCAATGGCGGGTCGGGAGTGCCGTTCGACGAGTGCGATTTGAGTTGCTCCATCAGACGCCGCACCTCGAGGCTTTCGAGGATGTGAGGATGCATGCGGGGATAATGCTGCACGACAAAGCGTCCGATCCGGTCGTAGCTGAGATGATGCACCTGGTAGACCTTCCGGTGCGGCAGGTGCTCCGCCAGGCTGCGTGCGAGGCTGCTGGACCCGACCTTGCCCATCTGGTAGACCACGACCGGGGGTGCGGCACCGGACGTCATCGCGCCACCACCGGGTCATGCAGCACCGCCCCGATACCGCCGTCCACGCTCAGGGTGCTGCCGGTGATGAAGCTCGCCTCATCACTCGCGAGAAAGCGCGCGACACGTGCCACTTCGGAGGCTTCGGCGATGCGCCCCAAGGGGTGGTACGCGCCCAGCTGCTCCATTTTCTCTTCGCTGCCTTCGAAGCCGGCGCGCAGCATCGGAGTGTCGGTCGCCGCGGGCAGAATCGCGTTGACGCGTACATCCGGCGCCAGCTCCACCGCCATCGCACGTGTCAAGCTGATCAACGCGCCCTTGCTGGTGGCGTAGGCGACAAATTCCGATTTCGTGACGTTGGCATGAATGCTCGCCATGTTCACCACCGATCCTCGAGCACGGCGCAGCAGGGGCAGGAACCGGCGTGTCAACCAGAACGGGGCGAGCAGGTTGGTTTGCAGGGTGATATCCCAGTCGGATCGTGTCAGCTCTTCCACCGGTTTGACCACCTGGGCGGCGGCGTTGTTGACGAGGGCATGCAGCTCGCCTTCGCAGAGGTCTTCCACTTCCCGGTAAAACGTTTCGCAACGGCCGTTCTCATGGCACAGCCCGATGTCATGGTGGAGCAGACGGTAGGGCACACTGCCGTTGCGTTTCCGGTCCACGCCGATCACATGGTAGCCTATTTCGTGGAATAGTTCGCAGACGGCCTGCCCGATCCCGCCGGCGGCACCGGTTACCAGCACTGTTTTCATCGGTTGTTCTCCCCTCCCGTCCTCTCCAGTTCCTCGATCAGCTGCTCGACAGTGCGCTGATGAATCCGCTGCCAGTGTTCGGGGCTGCTGTTGGCGTTATGGGGACTGAGCAGGACATTGTCCATTCGGCGCAGGGGACTGTCGGGCCGAAGCGGCTCTTCTTCGAATACATCGAGCGCCGCGCCGGCGATGCGGTCTTCACGCAGGGCGTTGATCAGTTCCTCTTCATGCACCAGCGGACCGCGTGCGCAGTTGATCAGCACCGCGCCGGGATTCATCAGGGACAGGGCATGCCGGTCGATGATGCGGTAGCTCGTCTCGTTCAGGGTGCAGTTGGTGCTGACGTAGTCGCTTTCCGCAAGCAGGGTTTCCTTGTCCACCATGCGGATGCCGGTTTCTCGAAGGAATGAGCCGGGCATCTCGACAAGGTCGTTGCCGAGCAGATGCATCCCGAAGCCCGCAGCCCGCCGTACCACCGCCTTGCCGGTGTTACCGACACCGATCACGCCGAGAGTACGGCCGTGCAGCGAGGTGCAGGGGCGCTTTTCCCAGCGACCGGCGCGCATGTCTTCCAGCGTCCACGGCAGT
>WJJA01000600.1 GCA_014729955.1 bacterium | reverse complement strand
GGTGTATAGAAATTGAGCTGCATCCGGTCCAATTGACGGTTGAACATGGTCACGGCCTGCCATCGATCGGAAGAAAGGCTCCTCGTGAAATCGCCGTAAGATGAAACGCCCACCCGGTTCCTGGATGGGCGCCTGCTGTGTTGATCTCAAATCGACCTCACTCCGAACATACCGTTCAAATGATCCTGTAGGATTTCAGATGGTGGAAAGAGTCTACGATGATGACCTGAACGATTGCAAACAACGGCACGGCGATAAACATGCCGATCGGACCCGCGATTCGTCCGCCCACCAGCACCGCAAGCAAAACCGTGGCCGGGTGCACCGAAACAGACTTGGAAATCAGTATCGGTTTCAGCAAGATGTTGTCCAGCATTTGTATCGTAAACAGTGCGACAGCAACCCAGAGCAGAAAGATCAGGGGTTGCCCGCTGATGAGCGACACCAGGGCAATCGGGAAAAACGCAATCAGTGGTCCGAAGAAAGGAATGCTGTTCAGGGCCCCGTTCAGAATGGCGAGCACCAGGGAGAACTTCAACCCAAGTAATGCGAAAGCAGGCCAGCTCAGGATCGCAATGATCGTTGATTCAACCAGGATGCTGGAAATGTAGTTTCCCAGCGACTTGTCGACATTGTACATCAATGAGAGTGTCATCTCGAAGTAGCGGTTCGGCACCTTCTGGATCAGCAGTTTCGCACCCTTGTCGCCGTCCTTTAAGAAGAAGAAGAGTAAAAATGGAATCACTGTAGAAAGCGCAAACGCATTGAACAAACCGGCAATGAACTGGGACGATTTCCCGAGGAAGCCGCTGAGGTACTCGGAGATTCGATCTGCAAAAAGTTGTGCACCCTCCGTTCCCGGCACGATTCCCAGCGAAGAAGCAACCGACGGCATGGAATCATACATGAATCCCGAATACTGCAGGTACATCTCCTCCAGTTTGCCCGTAGCTTGAGTCGAAGAGGAACCGGGATCGCCTTCTGTCGGCGCTTTCGCCCCTTCCTGCATTCCTTCCACAGGGGTTCGAGGTTCTCCAGCGTTTCCTTCAGCAACGACAGCTGTGGTATCTGCCGGGGGAACGAAGCTTTCCATCAGGGTTGAGACTTCGTTGCTGATAATCGGGGCCATCAGCATGCCCAAGCCCACCAGTATGACGGCGATTCCCAGATACAGAACTCCGATCGCCGGCAGCCTCTCTAATCCAAGGTGTTCAAGTTTTTGAACGATTGGCTTGAATAAATAGGTTAGTACCACGGTAATGATGAGAACGATGACGAGGTCGCTGATTCTGGGGAAGACCTTGAACAACACCCAGATCCCCAGCAGGATCAGGACCACGGGGATGACAATACGAGCGAAAGGGATCGGTTTGCGACGAAGTGTCTCCATCAGACAGCCTCCTCATCGCCGTTCATTTTATGGTGTTCCAATTCGTCACGACACTCTGCCAGCGCCTGATTCGCGACTCGGAGACGCTCCGCCATGATTTGTGCAAGACGTTGCATCAATACAACGCCCAACTTCGGTCTTGTCTTCATCAATTCGAGAAGTTGCGGACGGAAAAAACCGATCAGGTAGGTTTCACCGACAGCGATCGCTGTGGCGCTCCTCGGCGAATCGTCTATCAGGGACATTTCACCGAAGAAAGCCCCCTCCTTAAGACGTGCCAGGTCGACGAGCATGCCCTTTTTTTCACCGACAATACGAACTTCACCGTTCAGGATCGCGTATGCCCCCAAGCCCGGGGTACCGATCTCAAAGATGATTTCATCGTTGGAAAACTTACGTTTATGAAAGAGCCCTTCAATCTCGCGCCAATCACGCTTGGGAATATCTCGAAACAGAGGGGTACCGGAAAGGACACGTTGAATTTCCGAATCCTTGGTCAGCCCTCCTTCTCCCATGGGCATCCATTCGACTTCTGTGCCGAGGCGTTTCTTGTCGGCATTTGCTTCCGTCATGTATCGTTCCTCCCCGTCTTTGGTTGAACAGATCGCCCCGGTCGATGATAGCCCGGGTTGTCGGCGATACGTTTCGGTTTACTCCCAGACAACAAGTCCCTGCATCAGAGGTTCAGGAATATCTTCGTGATAGGGTAGCACACGTGCGGCGTAACCGATATTACCCGTACTTTCCAGCGTCAGCATTCCTTCATAGGAGGCCTTGCCGTCCTCTGTGACACTTTGCTTTTCCAGGTTCACGGTCCTTGGATCAGCCACACTTCTGTCACCGCCGAGCGTACCGAAGACGACCTGTACCTGGACATCATCAGGCGACAAGTCTCCCAGATGAACATCTACCGAAATGTCGAGTTGTTCGCCCACCTGCATGTCCATACGCCCGTTTGTCTTCACACCGATAATTCTTACATCACCCCAGGACGCGGATACCTTGTTTCGCCAACCGGCAAGATCGCGTGCATGCTGGTATTCATCGCTGACCATTCGCTGGTTGCGATGGAAACACGGCAGATAGAGATCGCGCATGTACTTTTCAACCATACGAGTGGTGAAGTAGATAGGACAGACCTTTTCCAGGCTGTTCTGTATGGTCCGCACCCAGTCACGCGGCACGCCGATACGGTCACGGTCATAGAAGAGTCTTACAATCTCCTGTTCAAGCAAATCATACATGATTTCCGACTCGACTTTATCCTGGTACTCTTCCTCTTCGTATTGTTCGCCGTGTCCGATGGCCCAGCCGATCCCGCTCTCGTAGACGTCCGCCCACCAGCCGTCAAGGGTGCTGCAGTTCAATCCACCATTCACTGCGGCTTTCATCCCGCTGGTTCCGGACGCCTCCAGGGGACGGCGCGGCGTATTCAACCAGACGTCCACTCCCTGCACCATGTGACGCGCCACATTGATGTCATAGTCTTCCAGGAACACCAGTTTGCTGCGAATCTCTTCATCCCGGGCGAAATGGACGATCTCGCGGATCAGCTTTTTACCGCCGTCATCACGTGGGTGAGCTTTTCCTGCGAAAATGATTTGTACCGGATAGTCCGGATTGGTGAGAATCGCACGGAGGCGTTCCGGGTCACGGAACAGCAGGTTGGCGCGTTTATACGTTGCAAATCGGCGAGCAAATCCGATGGTCAATGTGCCCATGTCCAGTACGTCTCGAGCCGCTTCAACACTGGTTTCCGATTCACCTCGGTTGCGAAGCTGCGCCATCAGGCGTTTCCGGCCGAATGAGACAAGGCGCTGACGCTGCCGTTCTTTCACACGCCATAGTTCTTCCAATGATATGTTATTTACCGCACTCCAGAAGTCTTTGTCCGTCGGGTTTTCCTGCCACTTCGGACTGAGGTAGCGCGAAAACAGGGATTCCATTTCCTCGGAAATCCAACTGCGAGCGTGGATGCCGTTCTTGACTGAATGTATCGGTGACTCTT
>WJJA01000599.1 GCA_014729955.1 bacterium | reverse complement strand
GTCCATCTGCAGTCGGACCCGTGGATGCGAATTGAACCCATTCACCGTGATAATCCGTTCCCCCGACAGTCAATACCGAATCCCCATCCGCTGGTGCGCCGAGATTGGTCAGACCACGGTTGCCGGCGGAAGTCACCACAAGTAAACCACGTGCGGCAGCCAGGTCTGCGGCGATTGTTGTCACTGCCGTATTGCCATCGTAATCCGCAGGGCCATACCAGTCCGAATACCCCAGGCTGGTGGAAATGAAATCCGCTCCATGCGCTTCCGCCCATTCCAGGCCGGCCACCCAGAAGTCCTCCTCCTCGGGGTACTCGTCTGAAGCGTCTTCAGTACGGACCAGCAGCACTTCCATGCGCGGAGCAACCCCGATCAGGTTGTATGGATCATATCCGGCCGCGACCGAAACCACGGAAGTGCCGTGTCCATGCGTATCGATCACCTCGCTGGAATCGAGGGCATTGAATCGACCGACAATGTTCAAACTGTCAAACGCCTGGTGGGAGTCTATGTTCAGGAAACCGGAATCCAGGAAGCCGACTCGTACACCTTCCCCGTCGTATCCGTCTTCATGCGCCAGGTGCGCCCCGATCAGGTTGATCTGGTTCCAGGCATGGCCGTAGGAGGCGGTATCGGTCGCCGTGTAGCGGTTTGTGCGTTTTCCAGGAGCAATGCCGGCATCGGCAGGCGCGCCGGCATCCAAAGCTTCGACCGCAGACGTTGCGGCAACACTGTGATAGGTCGCGACAGGACGTACATGTTTTACATGCGGCAGCGCTCGTATCGCTTCCACGCCGCCGGCCCTGGTCGTTTCCACAGACACAGCGCCCAGAAACCGACTTTGCGTGCGGATCGCACACCCCAGTTCCTGTAACGACTTTAAATCGTCAGGATGGAACGGGAGGTCGGCTTCAATGATCACCTCACCACGGATGCGTAGTCTCCGTTCTACAGCGTTTTCATCCAGGCTTGTGCGCGCTTGTCGATACGCCTCTTCGCTTGTGTCGCGACGATCCAAAAAGACCCACCATGCCTCAGATTGTCCGGCCCTTACCGGAGACGAGATAAGAACGATTGAAAGCAGGAAGATATACAAACCATGCTGAAACCTGCGTGTGCTGTTGTTTCCGGCGACTCGAACCATCGGAATCAGTCCTGCTGTTTGTTCAGAAGAAGCTGCTTATAACATACGATACCTTCACCTGTCTTGCGAGAGGCAGGAGATCTTGACGCCCGGAGTCGTCAGGTGGACATGCGACGGCGAAGGGAGGTGGCTATAGCAGCAGGCTTTTGTAGAGTTCCGAGCCCATCAAAACGGCAAGGGCGACAAACAAAACGGTGAGCAGGATCCGTGTCAGACCGAAATGCCGCTTGGACCAGCCGGCGAAGGTTTCCGATGCGGCCCCGCCGTAGGCGAGGGCGAACACAACCACCAACGGCGCAACGAACAGCAGGTTGTAGAGCACAAGGTAGAGGGCCGCGTTTGCCGCCAGGTTCGGGTCCTGCAGCACGAGCACAATCGTCGGCAGGTAGACCTGCCCGGTGCAGGCCGCCTCGAACAGCGTGACCAGCGCGCCGATCCCGAACGATCCCAGCAGCAGGTTGCGTGTATTCAGCCCGCGCTTCATGATACGGTGGATGCGACGCTTGTTGGAGGTCGACAACTGCAGCACCTGGTTGGTGGTCTTTCCGCCGCTCCGGTAATACTGCACCGTGTCGCGGACGGAAAGCCCAATCAGCACGACCAGGAGCAGGAAGGTCAGCAGGTAGATCGCCTGCGACACCCAGTGGAAAGCCTTCAGGGTTTGCAGAGCTCGAAACGCCCCCAGTCCGAGCAGCAGATACACAAGAAAAACGCTCGAAGTGAAGCCCATTCCAACCATCAGGATCTGCCGTTTCGTTGAACCGGCATAGCTTAACAGGCTGATGAAAAAGACCAGTGTGGCAAAAGCGCACGGATTCAAGCCGTCCAGGAGCCCCGCACCGACCACGGTCCAGAAGCTGATGGAGCGGAACACATCCCGTGCCCGCTGCATGGGATCGGATGCCGGGTGCGTTGTATTCGCTACAGTAGAATCGGACGGGGAAGGTCCAGAATTGTTATCTGTACCATCCACCGTGTCGCCCTGCATTCCTTTCCATGTCGTCTCCTCCAGCCTAAGCGCCTTATCGATCGCCCGGTGGACACGCAACAGCACACCCTGGGACCCGACAATCTGTGACGAGCCGATATAGAACGAGAACGGGGAGCGTTTGTCCAGTTTGCCGTAGTGGTCGCGGTAGGCAAGCACTTTCAAAATGCCTTCGCGATATTCCGTGTTGATAAAATCAAACTGCACCAGGTCGTCCCATATCCTTTGCACCTCCGGCACGACCATGTCTTTTACCCGCCGGCAGGTACGGCATTGCGGCGAATGGAACATCACGATGGTCAGAGGTTCATCACGTGACGGATAGACCGAGGGGTCGACGGGACGGTCAAACTGCTCCATCGGCGGAATCGTGAGCGGTTCGCCGGATTTGTCCGCCGGGCGAACATCGATTTCAAGAACGAGCCGGATTAATCCGATGTCGGCCTTGTCGGAAAAGACGTACACCACCTTTTCCGTGGGACCGTCCTTTTCCTCCTGCAGAACCTCGAAGGAGAAGGCCAGGGTCTTGAAGAGGCCGTCGTTGTCAGGGTCTTCCAGCGAGACGGTCACGCATTCACAGGTGACTTCCGCCTCGGTGATACGCATCGGTTCCGTGCCGTCATCGACGACTTGCCTGAATTGCAATGTGTCATGGAATACTTCACCACGCACACGGGGGCCGTACTCCAGGCGTACATCGAAGTCATCCACTTCAATGATACGCGGGGCAGCGGAAATCGGCTGGTCAACCGCCGTTCCCAACAGCATAAACAGGATCAGCGCGACCGTTGCGGTGCGAGAGAGTCGTGTCAACATGAGCGAAAGGTAGGCGGGCGATGCGGGTCGGTTGCCACAGGTTCGCGGCATTCCGGCGGAGTACGGGGAGCCTCTCTTGTCATGGAATCTCCACCTCGGAACGAGCCTTGATGCGAATGCTGTCAATCGGGACCGGACGAATCGGCACACCGTGGATATCGGTTTCGACAGCGGCAATGCTGTCCGCCACGGGGTATCCGTCCAGCAGATGTCCAAACACCGTATACTTCCGATCCAGGTGGGGCTGATCTTCCAGTACAATGTAAAACTGACTATCGGCTGTATCGTAAAAGGTTTCCCGCTGTTCGGACGCATCGGTATGCCGTGCCATGCCGACAGCCCCGCGATGGTGCTCCCGTTCGTTAAATTCCGCATTCAGCATTTGGCCGCTGCCGTGCTTGCCGTATTCAGCGCGCGGGGTGTGAGGGTCCTTCGTCATGGGGTCACCGGCCTGAATCGCAAAGGCGGGCACGACGCGATGCCACAGGATACCGTCGTAAAACCCTTCACGGGCTAGTTCTTTGAACCGTTCCACATGACGGGGGGCGTCTTCTTCGTAAAACCCGATCACCATGTGCGATCCGTGTGTGTACACCACGGCCACTTCACGCGCCCCCTCGCATCCTGACAGCAGGATATGCGCCAAGAGGGCTGCGAACAGGAGTGCCGTTGACACAAAACGGCGAGGTATGCGGATCAGGCGTCGCACAATCCTCACCAGCCGGGCCTTCATGGGAACCGTATTCTCCGGGTGCTTCAGTTCTTCCACTTGTCTCGAGGCATGATTTTGATCGACTTGATCGCGACCGGCTCGAGGGGATTGTCGCGCTTGTCCCGCTCGACGGCGACGATCTTGTCGGCAACCTCCATGCCGTCCACAACTTTGCCCCAGGCGGTATACTTGCCGTTCAGCCAGGAAGCGTCACCGACGCAGATAAAGAACTGACTGTCTGCGGAGTCCGGATGACGGCTGCGTGCAGCCGACACAGTGCCTCGTACATGGGGGGTCTTATTGAACTCGGCCGGGATGTTTTGGCCGGAGCCGCCAGTGCCCATGCGTGCACGCGGGGTTTCGGGGTCTTTGGTCAGCGGATCGCCCGTCTGGATCATGAAGCCGGGAATGACACGGTGAAACAAGACACCGTCATAAAACCCCTGCTCTGCAAGTTCCTTGAAACGAGCCACATGTTTCGGAGCGACTTCGGGCAGAAAGTCGATCACAATCGTGCCCATGTCGGTTTCGAGTACGGCTACTTCTTCTTGCACATTGTATCCGAAGTCGTAGGTGAAGGATACGGCTATCAGGACGACAACCAGTATCGCGAGTATCCAGCGTCCCCACATCTGTTACACGTCCCCCTTCCACGAATGAACGGTTTGTTTGTCCCGGATCGTGCCGGGTTTGAACGGCAACTGAATATAAGGGCCGAGCGTATGTTGCGCAGCAGCCTCCAGTACCACATTGGCCGAATGACGCTCGAGGGCCTGCATGAAAACATCCAGCGCGAGGCTGGGGGAGTTGTTCTGCTCGCTGAGGTGGCTCAGGACGATATGTTTCGTGCCGCGCTGCACGGCCGTCAGTGACAGGTTGGCCCCCTGCAGGTTGCTGAGATGCCCGCGGGGAGAACGCACCCGTGCCTTCAGAAAGGCCGGATAGGGGCCGCTTTGCAGCATGTGTATATCATGATTCGCTTCACAGATGAAGACATCCGCACCCGACGCCAGGCGCGCTTCACGTTCTCCCCAGTCCCCAAGGTCAGTGATGACGGCCACCGAACGATCGCCGCACTCGAACCGATAGGCGAGCGGGTCGTCCGCGTCATGGGAAACCTTGACCGCTTCCACACGGAAACCGGATGCCTCTTCGACATGCCCGTTCAGCATGCGAACGTTCAACCCCTCGGGAATCACAGGACGCAAACGTCGCAACGTACCACGAGACGCCCACAGGGTCGGCCGGAATCTTTTGAAGAAGACCTGCAGACCCTTGATATGATCGGCGTGTTCATGGGTGATGAAGACATGCTCGACCTGTTCCAGCCTGCGCTCGATTTCCGCCGTGCGACGGGTAAGCTGTCGCAGGCTGATGCCGGCATCTACCAGGATCGCCGTATCGCCCGTGTCAATCCAGTACGCATTGCCTTTGCTGCCGGACGCGAGCGGGCAGACCGTCATTATGCCGGTCTCACCGGGCATGTTTGCTCCCGGGTTCAGTGACGGGTACATCTTTCAAATGATCGGGCAGGTTGTCAGGTTCCCAGGTTTGCACCTCGAGGGTCAGCAGCGCTTCCACCGGTTCTGTCGGCTGGAACCGCCCACTGCTTCGATCCACCAGCAGGGCAAACGCAACTACTTCACCGCCGGCGCTTTGTACCGCTTCCGCCGCCTTGAGGATGCTTCCGCCGGTGGTGACGATATCTTCGATCAGCAGGACACGTTTGCCTTCCACGTCAAAACCGCGACGCAGCTCCATACCTCCGTCCGCTGTCTTTTCTGTGAAGAATGCAAGTGTCCCCAATTGCCGCGCCATTTCATAGGATAGAATCACACCGCCGGTGACGGGACCGACAACCACGTCGGGATGATACGAGTTCACTCGTTGCGCCAGTTCACGCACCAGGGTTGTGGTGGTTTCCGGATCTTCGAGCAACCGGAATTTCTCGACGTACTTGTCCGAGTGCAATCCGCTTGCAAGCTTGAAATGGCCTTCAAGAAACGCACCGCGCTTGCGGAGCAATTCGAGCATAACTTCTTCTGTCAACACGTATCGTCTTCTCCGGGTAGTCGTTTACGTTTCAATGGGTTCGCAATCAAATGCCGTTTTCCACGACTTTGTTGATTTGTGCCCGCACCTTAGGGTGAATGCGCGAGAATACTACCTGCACGGCAACATTCCGGGCGATCCGGGGATCGTCGGTGACACGCCTGATCTCCGCATTGATGCCGGCAAAGGAGTGCCCGCTTGAGGTGTTGATCTCCAATACCAGGTGTTCTCCTACCGGGGAACGAGCGGCATTGAACATCCCGGCGCGAGCGGTGCTGAATTTCATGCCGCCGGCGGACAAATCGATAATGAAGCCGCGAGTAATGTCATCCTTCAGGTGCGCTGACTGGAACTTTACCGTGCCGGTAACCTCCTGACGTTCCCATTTTCGCCGCTGGAATCGTGTTATACGGCTTGGAAAGGCCAACCGGACCAGCCTGAGTTTTTTCTGCTCATCGAATCCGAGCACACGGCTCATGAACTGATAGGCGGAATCCTGGCGGAAGTATCGCACCAGGACTTCCTGACCCATCGCCAGTGAGCGTCCTGCCAGGTCGGGTTCACCTGCAAGAATACCGCGGGTGTCCACATCTTCCACTCGAGCCACAAACTGAAAGGTGCGCCCCTCGATCTCCGCCCTGCAGGTCAACTGCTCGCGGATATAGATCTTCTTCGGGTCCTCGAACTTCGCCACAATCCCCTCGATCCTGCCCCGCTACGGCTGCTCAACACTCCCTGCAATTACCGCTTCACTCGATCCGTCCCTGTTTTCTTTGCCGCCTGGATCTGATCACGCAAGGTTTTTGCCGCTTCTGCTGCAACGCGATCAAATTCTCTGCCATTCGACCCGTACAAAATACCTCGTGATGAGTTGATCAAGCCCGGCGGACGATTCGGCCCCAATGCTGCGTGCACAGCTTTTTCCAGATCACCGCCCTGCGCACCGATGCCCGGCAGGAGAAAAGGTAAATCGGGTGCGGCTTCACCCACTTCCCGTATCTTTCCGCCTTTTGTCGCGCCTACAACCAGACCCACATTGCCATTATCGTTCCACTCTTCCTGCGCCAGTCGTGCTACATGCAAATAGAGCGGCTCGCTGTTATCGGTGTGATCCTGGAGCTCGCCGGCGCTACCGTTCGACGTCAGCGCCAGCACAAAGATCCCCCGTCCCGGGAACTGCAGGAACGGCAGAATCCCGTCCGAACCAAGGTAAGGGTTCACCGTGGCGGCGTCGAATCCCCAGGTGTCAAACATGGCTCGTGCGTATAATCGGGCAGTATTGCCGATGTCGTTGCGCTTACCGTCACCGATGATCACGGCATCGGGAGCATAGCGGCGGACCGCCGCAACCGCTCGTTCCAACGCGTTCCAACCGTCGATTCCAAGCGCTTCAAAAAACGCCAGGTTCGGCTTGTAGGCGGCGGTAAACGGCGCGGTCGCTTCAACGATCGCCTCACAGAATAACGCAATCCCGTCCCTGCGTTGGGCCAGGTGATCGGGAAGTTTCTCCGGAACCGGATCCAAACCGACGCATACGTTCGAGGCTGCGACTGCTCCGGCCAGTTTTTCCAGAAATGTCATGAATGTCCTGAAGTTGGGTCGTATCGGCAAGATAGGCTGCCCACACGGTCACCCGCAACTGTTGCTTCTTGGTTCACGGTTTTGCTGATTGCTATTGTATCACTCAAACTCCTGCATTATCGTGCTTTTAGCCCGAATATTTCACGAGTTCAAACTGTGTCAGATGTGAGGCGCGAAGGATGAAGCAGTATTCCAATACCGCGAACCCTTCGCAACAAAGCAGATGACGCAGTTGGGACCGCCCGAAGGGGGAATGAATAGATGAGTTCGGCTTGGACACATTCTGTGCCGGAGAAAAACTGCATGTCCTGCTATTATCTTATTGTTAATATAGGTTTTAGAAAAGAACGTTTTCTCCATTCATGAAATATTCGGGTTAGCGTATTTGTAGCTACCCTGCGGATTCAACCGCCCCGTAACTGCGAATCTTCAAGCATCTGAAACGGCCTGGTGCGAGAGTCGGACGAATGCCGGGGCAGACGCCTTGTTGCTCGGTCGGCAAACTTCTATATTGCAGCGTTCGTTCTGCATCCGTGTTCCACCGGAGAGTATTCGATGACCGCAAAACAGAAAAACCTGATGGATGTGATCTCCGCCCTCGCGAAACGTCGCGGGTTTGTGCGGCCGACCAGCGAGATTTACGGCGGTATCGGGTCCAGTTACGATTACGGCCCTCTCGGCATCGAAATGAAGCGCAAGCTTGCCGATCTGTGGTGGAAGCAGATGGTGCGCAAACATGAAAATATCGTCGGCATCGACTCGGCCATTATCTATAACCCCCGCACATGGGTCGCCAGTGGTCACGTGGAAGGATTTGTCGATCCGCTGGTGGATTGCCGTCAGTGCAAGGCGCGTTTCAAGGCGGATGACCTGGTAGAGCATGCCAAACGTGCCAAGGGAGTGGACGATCCCCCTCTGACCCCCGACGGCTCCACCCTCGACCCGGACCATCCGTCGTACGGCCAGCTGTCCTGTCCGACCTGCGGCACAAGGGGGTCTCTAACCAAACCGCGCAGTTTTAACCTGATGTTCAAGACCCATGTCGGGCCGGTGGCGGAAGATGCCGCCGCCGTGTACCTGCGTCCGGAAACCGCGCAGGGAATCTATCAGGATTACCCCCAGGTGGTAAACACCAGCCGGTTGAAGCTGCCTTTCGGAATCGCGCAGATCGGAAAAGCGTTCCGCAACGAAATCACACCGGGGAACTTCATCTTCCGTACCCGCGAATTTGAGCAGATGGAAATGCAGTACTTTATCCGTCCGGGTGAAGATGAAAAGTGGCTGGAGTTCTGGAAAGAAGAACGAATGGCCTTCTGGCGCGATGTGGTGAGTATACGAGAGGAAAATCTCCGGTTCCACAAGCATGGCTCCGACGAGCTTGCTCATTACGCCAAGGAAGCATGGGACATCGAATACAACTTCCCCTTCGGGTGGGCGGAGTTCGAAGGCATTCACAACCGGACCAATTACGATCTTACGCGTCATATAGAATACAGCGGCAAAGAAAAGGATCTGCAATATTTCGACGATCAGACACGAGAACGCTTCATTCCCTACATCGTTGAAACCTCGGCCGGGCTGAACCGAGGTCTGCTGGCCATCCTGCTGGATGCCTATGCCGAAGACGATCTCGGAGGTGAAACCCGCGTTGTTCTTCGGCTGGACCCGAAGATCGCACCGATCACCGCCGCCGTTTTCCCCTTAACCAAAAAGGACGGCCTGCCGGAAATCGCCCGCGAAATTACCGAAGACCTCAAGCGAAACTTCAATGTCTTCTACGATGAAGCCGGGAATATCGGCCGGCGATACCGGCGTCAGGATGAAGCGGGGACGCCTTTCTGTTTTACCGTGGATTACCAGACCAAAGAGGATGGAACTGTCACCATCCGGGACCGAGACACACTGGAGCAGCCCGATCGTCCGAAAATTGAAGAACTTCCGCGCATTCTGTTCGACCGGCTTTCTCTGTAAAGCTTAGAGAGCCTTTGGTTCTGTTGCGAGGATGTGCAAACCATCGCGCTGCTGCACCAGCATGTGATCCAAATCACGTGACCTGGAATCTCGTGACCCGCACGCTTGTAAAACCAAAAGGATATCCTTACCTTGCTGCACCGTCAGCGGGGTTCCGGATGCAAGGAAAGACCGATGTTACGCCGTTTCTTACGTTCTAAGATTCACCGTGCAACCGTAACGGGCACCGATCTCCATTATGAAGGGTCGCTCACTCTGGACCCGGAATTAATGAAACGTGCCGATATCCTGCCTGACGAAGCAGTGGATGTTTACAATATCACCCGCGGAACCCGTTTCACGACCTACGCCATTGAAGGCACCAATCCCGGCTCCGGTGAACTGCTTGTCAACGGCGCCGCCGCGCATCTGGTCGAAATGGGGGATCTCGTCATCGTCTGCACGTATTGCGATCTGGGGGAAGAGGAGTGGCAGACTCATGAATCCACCGTGATTCTGGTGGATGAAAACAACAGCGTGGAAGAGCGCTTGGAGTAGGAGGTATTGGTGAACATTGACGTCCGTGATATCGCCCCCTGGGATGTGGAAGCACAATTGTTTATCGCGGGTTACTTCGAAGGTGAGCAACCTGCTGAAAACAGCTTGGGACGTCTTGATACCGCCCTGGGAGGCCAGATCAGCCTGGCCGTAAAGCAGGGTGACTTTACGGGAGAGCGTGAAGAACGACTGATCCTTTACGGCAGTCGTCAAACCGGTATGCGACGGCTGATGCTTGTCGGGCTGGGCAAACGGGACGACTGGACGGCGGAAGGGATTCGACGCGCCTTCGGACAAGCGGGTCGGTACGCACGCGACTGCAAGCTGACCAACATCGCGTTAATGCCGCCGTTGACGGGCATGAACGGCAAGGATGAAGAACTTGTCACGGTTGCGGCGGTGGAAGGTGCTGTCCTGGCGACGTACCGTTATGCCAAGATCCGCAAGGTGGATCCCGACGACTACCGTACACCGGAAGAGTTCACGCTGATTCCGGGAGAATCTGACAAGCTTGAAGGGTTACGCCGCGGCGCCGAAACCGCAAAGGTTACCATTGACGGCGCATGGTTTGCGCGTGATCTCGTCGCCACACCCGGCATGGATCTCTACCCGGAAGCGTATGGAGCACTGGCGAAAGAACTCGAGAGCGAGCACATCAAAGTTGACGTGCTGACCGTGGATCGTCTGAAAGAGCTGGGCATGGGTGCCCTCCTTGCAGTCGGACAGGGTTCGACACGACCTCCGGTTCTGATTCACCTGACGTACGATCCCGGTATTGAGAACGCCAAAACCATTGCCATCGTCGGAAAGGGTATTACCTTCGACGCAGGCGGACTCGACCTCAAGAGCGCAGCCGGTATGCGCGACATGAAAATCGATATGGGCGGTTCGGCAGCGGTGATGGGTGTGTTCAAAGCCCTCGATCGATGGAAGCCGAAGTGCCGCGTGGAAGGCTTCATCCCCGCGGCGGAAAACATGCCGGACGGCAACGCCTTCCGTCCCGGCGACATCCTGATCAGCTACAAGGGCCTTTCCATCGAAATCGATAACACCGACGCGGAAGGGCGCCTGGGATTGGCCGATGCACTTGCTTACGCATGTGAGACGGTACACCCCGATGCGATGGTCGACCTGGCCACTTTGACCGGGGCATGCTGGATCGCCCTGGGCAACCACGCGACCGGCATGATGGGAACGTCGGACGATCTGGCGGAACGGTTGAGCACGTCAGGCGAACGTACCGGAGAACGTGTCTGGCGTCTGCCGCTCTGGAATGACTACCTGAAGCAGACCAAAAGCGAAGTGGCGGATTTGAAAAACACCGGGGGACGTCCGGGCGGTGCGATCACGGCCGGCATCTTCCTGAAGCAGTTCGTGGATGATGAAGTACCCTGGATCCACCTTGATATAGCCGGTACCGCTTCGGAAGGCAAAGTCAGCTATGCGCCGCATAAAGAGCTCCCCACCGGGGTCGGTGTGCGTCTCCTGCTTGACCTTTTGCGATCCTGGCCCGACGATGAATAGCATCGTCTGACGATAGACATGACGAGACGAGACCACAACGACGGGATGCACGACACAGCATCCCGTTTTTTGTAGAACGGCAACTATGCAACATTCCTCCAAACCGCTGAAGTCCACCCTTTTACTCGTCGTTCTGACGATGATCTGGGGCTTGACCTTCCCGACAACGCGTTCCGCGGTGGCGGACACACACCCGTTGCATTTTCTCACCTTCCGGTTTCTGATTGCCGCGGTTCTGATGACCCCGTTCATGGTGCTGCGCCACCGACGGCAACAGCGGCAAAAGAAGGTCGACCCTGTTTCGGTGGGAGCCGAACGCGGCACGCCGAAAGCCCCGCAAAACCTTCAGCAAGAAGATATACGTTCGGGCATGTATGTTACCGCGGAGCAGCCGTCTTCTCATCCGCCGCCCCCGGCCCACGCCGTCCCCCCGACAGGATTCCCGCAGGATGTCACCCTGAAATCCACATTTCACTCCATTCGTGATCTTTCCTGGGTCCGTGGTGCGTGGGTCGGCTTGTTTCTGCTGGCGGGATTTGTGCTGCAGGTGTATGGCCTCAAGTATACGACCGCTTCAAGGAGCGGCTTCTTTACCGGCATGCTGGTGCCGATGACACCGGTGCTGGCGTTGCTGTTTCGCACCAGTCGTGTACCATGGTTTACCTGGTTTGGGATTGTACCGGCCATTCTCGGCACCTACCTGATGGCTCAGCCGGAAACCGGGGGCATGAATCTTGGCGACTGGTTGACCCTTGGATGCGCCTTTGCGTTTTCCATGCAGATGGTGATGCTGGAAGCTTCCGGCGGTGCAGAATATGACACCTGGAGCCTGGTGTTTGCGCAAATCTGGACGGTCACCCTCGGCGCCGGGCTGGCCGCCCTGCTCATCGATTTACCCTTTGTCATGACAACGGCCGGGTGGTGGGCGCTGCTTTATACCAGTTTGTTCGGAACGATCATCGCGGTCGCGATTCAAACACGATTCCAGCCTGATGTTCCGGCCGGGCATGCCGCGATCATTTTTGCACTTGAACCGGTGTTCGCGGCAATCTTCGCCTGGCTGCTGCTGCGTGAAACATGGACCTTGACCGGATTGCTCGGCGCTTCACTGATCTTGCTTGCCATGTTTTTGTCAGGTTGGGGAAGCACTCGTCCAAAGCGTGCGGAATAATAATGCCCGCTTGCCCACGGTCTCCGAATACTGATGTTCGGTTTCCGTGCAGAGAAACCGTGTAAACAACTAGATATTTGATAGATACACCGGACGGATCAGGTTTCACCCGGGTTCGGCTCTCATGGAAAAGTTTCCCGAGTGCTCTTTGCCGATCCGAAAAATGGCGTTAAGTTTCCTACGTTGAAAAAAAGAGGCGCTCCACGGATCTGACTGGGCGTTGAAAGGAGCACGGGGAAAAGAGATGGCCCGGATTCAATACCATTTTATGTCTGAGGAAGACTTCGGAAAACTTGAGGAGTTTCACAAGTCTTTTATCGCATCCGACCTTACCCCCGAGAACTATGTTGTAAAACTACGGGAAATGTTCACCCTCGACAAAGCCGAACCGGCTACTTGGAAGCGCAGGGTCGAAGCGCTTTACACCGCTTCAGAAATGCTGTTCCATGATGTATTGGAAGAAGGCCGCACCTGGCAGGGTACTGTGTGGAACCGTGGGCGGGTAGTGATCGAAGCACGCCTGATGCCGCTTTCCCATTATCATTGGACTACAGGTTCCCGTGAACCGACCGCCAATCTCCTCACACGAGACGACTACCTGAACGACCCGGCCACCGCCCTGATCAAACTTGAGTTCGATATCATTTCCATGGGGAAGCTGCTTCGACGGTTGCAGAACAGGGACGAAAGCCTGGCACTCGAGAAGCCGCAAGAACCCGGCTCCAGCGAAACAGCCGCCAAGCTCGCTGCGGAAGAAGAAGAGGCGGAAGCCGCCACACGTAATGGTGCGAACACAAATTCTTCCGAGCAGCCCTCGGATAACGATTCAGACGATCATTCTGCCGACGAAGACGATAAAGAGAACTGAGCCTGCTTGAACAACCTTTGATAGAAACCAGGGCGCACCGGCTTCAGGTCCGGCGGCGCCCTGTGTATTTCTGCTCCCCGGCTATTCCCGGATATTTCACGAGTTCAAACTGTGTCAGATGTGAGGCGCGAAGGATGAAGCTGTATGGCAATTCCGCGAATCCTTAGGAACAAAGCAGATGACACGGTTGGGACCGCCCGAAGGGGGAATGAAAAAATGAGTTTGGCCTGGACACAATCTGTGCCGGAAAAAAACTGCATGCCGTGATAATATCTTATTGTTAATATGGTTTTTAGGAAAGAATGCTCTCTCCATTCATGAAATATTCGGGCTATTCGCCCCGTCATTGCAGGTGCTACGGTCCATCGGTCAGCCGACCACGCAGTGGAAGGTCAAAATCCCGTCATGTGAGCAGTACCATTTGAACCGGCATGGTTCAACTTCATCCAGCATTCGGAGGGGCTGCCTGTTCCACCAAAAGACAAACCGGGCCCCCTCAAGCCCGGCTTATCTCTCGATCTTCACCGATTGTCTTTGAGCGTC
>WJJA01000598.1 GCA_014729955.1 bacterium | reverse complement strand
GTCCGGCTTCGACCTGCTGAAACGTCAACGTGTGCTGATGGTTGCGGGCGAAGACGAAGATATGCCCTTCACGATCTACCTGGCACGAAAAAGAGGCTAACCCGAATATTTCATGAATGGCGAGAACATGCTTTTCTAAAAACTATATTAACAATAAGATAAAATCACGACATACAGTTTTTCTCCGGCACAGATTGTGTCCAGGCCAAACTCATTTTTCATTCCCCCTTCGGGCGGTCCCAACTGTGTCATCTGCTTTATTCCGAAGGATTCGCGGTATGGCAATACAGCTTCATCCTTCGCGCCTCACATCTTACGCAGTTTGAACTCGTGAAATATTCGGGCTAATTGAAATCGGAATAAGCAGAAAACCCGGCTCTGGTCCGCGTGACCATCGCCGGGTATTCTCAGAATCATCGGCCTTTCGCCGCTGCTACTTGATCAGGGTCAAGCGTCTCAGTTCGGTCGCGTTGCCGTTCCATACAGCTTCGACGAAGTACGTACCGCTTGCAAGAGAGGATCCGTCGATGGAAACCGTATGGCTTCCCGCGGCAAACTCGCCTTCCTGCACTACCTGCACCCGTCGTCCCTGCACATCGTAGAGCTCCACACGCACCGTTCCGGATTCCGGCAGCAACACCTTCACTTCGGCCTGTGAGTTGAACGGGTTGGGATAAGGCGGCTGCATGGCAAAGGATGACGGCAGTTTCCCTTCGTCTCTGTCCTCCGTACCCAACAGTGGATTGAGGGTAAAACTACCGGTCCCGTTGTCGGGCAACGTTGTGCCGTGCTCATTGACCGCTTCCACTGTCCATTCCAGCTCGAGAGCTTCGGCAGGTCTCTGCGTCACGGCGGCAAAATTATAGGTATGGGTCGTATCGACAAGGTCAAACACCTCATCCTCATAGACCAGGGCGCCGTCCTCCCCGTACGCTTCAACGGCAAGCTGGTAGCCGACAGGCCAACCGTTGGGATCGAGCGATTGGGACCAGACCAGTTCAATCGGTTCCCTGTCGTGCGAGGTCATGTCTTCGGGAGCAAGCCGTTCGAACGGTCCCGGAGGACCTTCCAACGGTGGTCGAAGCGTGAAACTGAAGGGTCCGTTCATCGCTTCGGTCGTATCGGTGCCGTCGGTCGCAAGCATATCCCACGAGATCTCATAGTCCTCACCGGGCTCAATGGTATACCCGGAGAAATCAACCGCTTCAAGCGTATCGTTCAAGATCTCAACGGAAAACGCCTGTGCAAAATCTGGTGTGACCGTTAGTTCGTACGTGACATCGTCGCCGTCCTCGTCAAGCGCTTCCTCCCATTCAAACTCGACTTCCCAGGCGATCACGAGAGCTCCCTCCTCCGGCTGTTCAAGGTTGAACTCGGAGGGTGCTTCATTGCCCGGTTCTCCTCCGCTCCCGGTCCTGAGTATCATCCCGCCGTTTCCGACGATCAGACCAACGGATGAGTTCGCGAAGGCAATGCCGTTCAAGGTATTCGTCACATCCGTTGCGTACTCCTCGAGCGATTGATCTGTGGGATCAAAGACGAAGAAGTCGCCTTCCGAGCTGACCAGCGTAAAGTGATCCACTTCGCCCGGACCGGGGCGGACAGCCACGTCGGTGAAGCTGGAACTGTTCCCGGGAAAGGTCTGTTCCGTCCAGGACGACCCTCCGTTCATGCTGAGAAAGGCGCTGCCGGCAAATCCCACGCTGAGTCCGGTATCACCCGAGAAGGCTACCTCCGATTGCTGCATGTCCGAGGTCGCTGCTACGGACCAGGACGCTCCTCCGTTGGAGCTGGTGCAGATCGCTCCTGACCCGTCGAATACACGGCACGACGCAATGAACGTTGACGCATCGACCGCGTGGAACCCGTTGATGCGCCCCTCGCTGTTGTCGATATAGAACGTCACCACATTGTCGCTGTCCCAGTTGTTGGTGGTCCAGGTGAGCATCGGGGTGAAGATCGAGTTTGATCCGGCAACGTAGAAATTGTCCGTGCCCGGCAGTGCATTCACCGCGCGATGCGTCAACCACATCCCGTCTTCAATCGTGCTCCATGTTTCTCCGGCATCATCGCTGAAAAGAATCACGCCGTTCTGCCCGGCGATGGTGCCGTTTCCCTCATCGTTGAAATCAACGCCGTACATGTGACCGTCCACACCGACCGTCACCTCGTTCCATGACTCTCCCCCGTCCGTGCTGCGAAGAATGGTGGCATTGTTGCCCACCGCAATAGCTGTCTGCTCGCCTGCCCATGCGACATCGTACAAGTCTTCAAACGTGCCGGACGTCTGTTCAGACCAGCCGCTCTGGGCAAAGAGAAGTGCCGGGCAGGCGACTATGAGCAGAAGAACTGTGATGCTTCTGTACATCGATACCTCATGAAAAAATGGTTGAGCTTGTCAGGAGTTACCCACAGTAATCATAGAATATGGAGTTTTGGATGGATAGATCAACAGGAGGCAGCACGGCATCATCTCGACGAGATGCCGTCGGAGGTAAAGCGCCAGGCCCGACGGGGCAGAGAAACATTCACACATGGAAATCCGGATCATCGCCGTAACGCGGTGAACGCTATAAGATCGGATCGGTCAGCAAATGCCCGGCGGACGCCTCAGACGGCCTGTATGCCCTTGCGACGGATGCCCTCGATATAGAAATCCGGATCGTTCAAAAACTTGGCGAACGTTGCAATAAAGGCGATCAGGACTTCGGCCAGCTGTGGTTTTGCCATGAACAATTCGGAAAGCGCCTCGGTACGATCCTGCTTGCTGTCCACAGCGAATCGCTCCAGGAAGGTTCCGTCCAGCAGGTTCTCATCGGTGGAGGTACGGACCTGCTTGATCCCCTCCTGGTTATACGTCCAGACCATCGTAGCGAGGACAAGTTCACGCTGCGCCTGTACGAGGATTTCGTCGGAACTGAAAAGCTCCAGGGCGATCCATTGCGCTTCACGTATGGAGGCGACCGCCAGCCCGTTGAAGAGACGGTGAGTAGTGTCGTCAAGCTTGTCCAGCCCTTCCTGCCTGAGGATCGAGAGAAAAAGGCTGTTTTTGAACAGTTGGCTCAGCAGTTTCACGCCTTCCTGCTCCGTGGGAAGCACATGGTACTCGTCGATCTCCACTCCTTTGAAACCCGGCACGAAAAGCAGATCGAAGACGAAACGGTAGAAGTTGTACTTGGTAACACCCGGCAGATAGATATGCGTATCCAGGGTATTGTCGAGGCGATCTGAGAGCTTTACATGCAGCAAATCCGGCATCTTCCGTGCTGAATCGCACAGCAGACCGAGGTATTCATGGTAAGGCTGGCCTTTCACCCGGGTGTAATGCGCCAGGCGTTCACCGAGGTACCACTGATGCTCGGCGTCGATATTGATGGCGGAATTGGCATGGTACAGCTCCTGGAGAGTATCCCAACGCTCCCGGCCGATCTGGTCGGGGGTCAGGTCTTCATCCATATCATGCAGCAGGGCACCTAGCAGGTCGAGCAGCGTCGGCGCCTTCATGCAACGCATGATAATCGCCGCCACCCGAAGCGGGTGCAAGACCGCCTCCGGTCCCAATTCGCGATACTTGCCCTTGTAGGCATACAGCAACAGCTTGATCGCTTCAACCAGGGTGTCCTTGTAGAGAAGCTCCCGACCACCGAAGATCTTCGAGAGAATTGCAAATGGATCGGGAGCATGCGGCGTGAGTTGATAATGCAGCTCCGCCGACATGATCATGTATTCTTCCAGGGCGATCAGCTCTTTCGACGAGCTTCTCCCGCCGTTCCGGTCAGGCCTTTGCGCCACGCTGAAACCTTCCACGACAACCCCTTCAACAATGCACCGGTAACCGTCGTAACGGCACCGGCCTCCATCCGCTCTGCACTTTTTTATAATATAGTATCTTTCATCGAATTTCCAAAGTAGGACTCCACGTAGGGACATCTTACTGAACTTGCATCTTGATGCGCAGAAGTCCTTCAGGTGTACCAATCAATAAGAATAGATCGGTATAGCAGCGTGTCTCATCCTCCACAAACAGCAAAAAAAGGTAAAAACATCGATCTGCGAAAAAGCCGAATGTCAGGACGATCAAGTGAAGTCCGGCCGTGCGATAGATCCGATGCACGCATTGACCTTCTGAGGCGTCTGCGAAGTCAGGCAAAACCTGTGGATTAGAGAAACAAAAAGCCCGTCAGAGGTTGACGGGCGGTTTGGTTTAAATACCAGATGTATCAGGCGGCAACCGTTTGCCGGGGACGACAAGCACCCCATGCCACCAGGCGGGTGAAGTCTTTCCTCTGATCCACCGATTCACGGGCGCTGTAACGTGATTCGAAGACACGCCCCCAGCGGTGAATCGCACGCCCTTCCCGCTGGGAATACACACCCCAGCCGTTACCGTCCGGGAAGACTACGACACGCACCACGACACAGGCATCATTGTCCCAGAAGAACGACCAGAAAGCGCTTTCGTTCACGGAATAATGACAACTCTGGTGGAGGTACTGCCGACGCTCCATTCCTCCTTTTTCCACTTCCAGGCGCCATACGCTTTCCCCGTGAGCAATGCGACCGCCGCATACGGCGCACTTGCCGCCGTCCGCCAACACATCTTCGGTCAATTCAGGTATCATAGCAGCCTCCCAACGTCAGGGCGAATCAACCTAGAAGCGATTCCGAAATGTGGACAATACTTACATATCGCCATGTTTTTCTTGCATTTCGGACTACGCTGTACAGCAATTCAGGACCACCCTCACTTCTTAGTCTAGGGTGCGAAACGGCGGAAACTTGTGATGCAGGTCACACGTAAATGTGTTCTTCTCGGCCGGCCGTGTCAAGGGGGGTATACGCCGGTTTAGGCGGACTCTCTTCGTAAACCCTTAATATCCTAAAAATAACTCGATTTGCTGGATGGTTTCAGCGAGATCCTTGATGACCTTGTGTGCCTGCGCTTTGGACAGGCCCATACTCAACAGAATATCTTCACTGCTGTACTTGCTCGAGGTTTCGATCCCGAAGTGGAATCCTTCATCCTTCGTCACTTCATTGGCGACAAATACCAGCTGCGCGGTGGAAGGATGTACCGCACGTTCTGCAAACACGCTGTGATGGTTTTCAACTGCTACGGCGATTCTGTCATCCAGCTTCCACCACTTCCGGATGAACGCTCCTCCCAACTCAGCGTGATCAATCTGGAAGGCGTTGATTTCCGCGAGATGCAAAGGCTTGGCATTGTCCGCTTTTTTAACGTCCAGGAGAAAAGCTTCATAGGCGCGAACGTCCAGCGTGCTGAACACGATAATACCGATGTCATGCAGAAGTCCCGAGATATACGCCAGCTCCTGTTCTTCTGGATTCAAACGCGCAAGCCGTGCCAATTGCCGAGCAAGGATCGCCACAGCCATGGAATGCTTCCAGAATCCGAAATGGTCCAGAGCGGGCACCTCAGCAAAGGTTTCAGGCATCTGGATGGTGTAGACCACCTCGCGCACCTGGTTCAGCCCAAGTCGATTGATCGCCATGGTGACACTGTTAATCGTCTGGCGACCACCCCCGAAAAAAGCGCTGTTGGCAAGTTTCAACAATCGTCCGGTCAGCCCCGGTTCCGCCTCCACCGCTCGGGCGATCTGCTGGATCGATGAATTCTCATCCCGGATCATCTGATCAATATTGAAAACCACCTCAGGCAGGACGGGAAGGTCGTTCTGCTGTTCGAGCAGATGGACCCATTCCTTCCCTTTACGGACAACAGGTGCAGCCGTTTGGCGCATCTTGCGCTTTTTCGGCTTGTATTCAAACTCCCAGCCTGGATTCCCCTTTGCCAAAGAAGCCTCAGTGTTTATCAAACGGATGATCTCCAAGATATTGTGAGCACGGTCACGGTGCAATAGACATTGGGTATTCGGAAATTTGGGGTTTAGAGACATCCTCCCTTCTGTTCCGGTTCATGAACCCTTTAGCCCGAATATTTCATGAATGGAGAGAACATTATTTTCTAAAATCTATATTAACAATAAGATAATAGCAGGACATGCAGTTTTTCGCCGGCACAGAATGTGTCCAAGCCGAACTCATCTATTCATTCCCCCTTCGGGCGGTCCCAACTGCGTCATCTGCTTTGTT
>WJJA01000597.1 GCA_014729955.1 bacterium | reverse complement strand
GTATGTATCAGTATAAAGCCGGTCGCGCATGCCATGAAGCAACGGGTCGAGCGCATCGAGATACGCCTGCGGCGGCAACCCGTCGAACGACTCGTGCCACATGGCCTTGTGCCCGGCGGCGCAGCGGCTCCGTTTCATGGTAAGCGGATCGGTATTGCCGGTCAGCAGTGCGGTCATCCAGTCACAGTGCTCGACCCAGGAGAATGCCGCCTCACGAACCTGCTCGTCCTCGCGAATGACATGCAGCATTTTCGCCCAGAACCATTCCGAGGAGTAGATACCGCCTACATATTTCGTGACGTCCTCGCCGCCCCAGGTGCGGGCGATATCATTGATCTCATCCGCCTCGGCAACCGCCGTGTGGTCTTTCCAGAGGATGAACAGGCCGTTCGGGTTGTCCTCGAATGCCGGCAGCAGTCCCAGCGGTGTCCCCTCGCGGTCAACTGCGCAGGGGGTGGACCCGGTGGTGTCGATGGCGATACCGCAGATACGCTCGGCGGTGCCGGCAGGCGCCTGGGCCAGCGATTCGCGAACCGTGGTTTCGAGTCCCTCGATGTAGTCGCGGGGGTGTTGACGGAATTGGTTGTTCGCCGGATCACAGTACCGTCCCTCGCTCCAGCGTGTATACGGATGGACCGCGGTGGCGATCTGTGCGCCATCGGCGGCGTCAACAATCAGGCAGCGCACCGAATCGGTTCCATAGTCGAGACCGATTACCAGGGTGTTGTCAGGCATGTTCGTCTCCCATCAGGCAATTTGTATACGTTTACAAAACTCCAATATAAGGAAAAATCCCGATAGAATCAGGTTTTTATGCGGATTTCCCATAACAACAACACATATGAATATATAACAACAACTTATACTCGCTCATAGTTACTCGTGCGTTCGAATCCCTCGATCTTGAACAGGGGATCATCGCCGATGATGTCACGGAGCATGTCCACGGTCAGCCACTGGTAGAACACGGGCCGCACACAATCGTCATTTCCCTCGGTCTCGCCGAGGAGATACCGTTGCTGTGCGGGATCGGCCATGATCATATCGGTCACCGGCAGGCCCTTGTACAGCCGGATGGTGCTGTTGACGCCCACCGTTTCGGGTCCGGCTTCACGGAGTGTGTCGATGATCCGCCGCACCTCGTCGATAGTCTGCCCCGGCAGTCCCACCAGCAGATCGACCACCAGCTTGAGGCCGTTCGCACGGGCGAGTTGCACCTGCTCGGATGCTGCGGAAAGCCAGTCGGTGCCGGTGGGCAGCGAAAGGGTCACCAGTTCGGCCCTGCTTGCGGCAAGCAGTTCGAACAGTTCGCCGTCATACGGGCGGCTTTTCAGGTACAGCGCCCACTGCATGTCCAGTTCACGGTCGATCAGCGCATGCAGGAACCGTTTGCAGTGGCCGAGGTCCTGATTGAACTCGGTGTCGCAGAGATGAAACCGGCTGATCCCCCGGCCGACCATGGTCTCGATCTCATCGACTACCGCATCAGGCTCGCGGAACACTACCCGGTCACGGCGGCATTCGAGGCAGTAGGCGCACCGCTCGGCGCATCCTTTCTGTGTCTCGAATCCGGCAAGCCCCCGGCTGCCCAGGTAGCGTTCGTAGTCGAACAGCTCGCCGCGCCCGGGGGTGAGCGACCGGTCGAACGGCATATCGAATCCATCCAGAACCGTACGCTCGGGTACAGCGCCATCCGCAAGCCGGTCGAGCAGCACCGGGAGCGCACCCTCTCCCGGCCCCGCGATCCCGTAATCCGCTCCGGTGTATGCGAGAATTTCCTCAGGCATGAACGAGTATCCCGCGCCGCCAAGCACGACCGGGACCTCCCGGTCATGAACCTGCCGGACTGTCTTTGCGATATCATCAAGAAAAAAGAGATTGTTCTGATAGATCACCGTATCGATATTCCTGATGGTGATCCCGGCGATATCGGGCCGTACACTGTCGATCGCCCGCGTAAGTACATCGGCGGGATTCTCCGCGAAACAGAGATCGCAGACCTGGTACTGGTGGCCGGTACTATCCAGCGCGCCCGCCAGATATTCGAGGCCGATGGGCGGCACCGGCGGCGACTGATAACGGTTGGGATTGATCAGCAGGATGGTCATAATGGTTCCGTTGGGTGAGCGTGACACGTTCGCGGGACGGGAATACCTTGACATAAACTTACACAATTTGTTATTTTGATACAATATTGGAATTATGGATAATGTGTCAGAGTCTGGAGCGGGGATGTTCGATACCATCATCGGTCAGGAGCGGGTCAAAGCGACTCTCATATCGATGATCGATGCGGGCAACATCCCGCATGCCATGTTATTTGCAGGGCCGAACGGGGTCGGCAAGAGCGAGCTCGCACGGGCGATGGCGGCCGGATTGCTCTGCGAATCGGGCACCGGTACCGCCTGTGGCGCCTGCAACGGCTGCCGGCGGGCCATGAAGCTCGAACACCCGGACCTGCATGTACTGTTCCCGTTCAGGAGACGGCCGGAAAGCGCCGATTCGCGCGGACAGTGGGACAGCGAGTACGCCGCCCACCGTGCGCGGCTCCGCGATGAACCGTACCCGCCGATGGCATACGGGCAGTCGGTGATGATTGTCCGCGGGCTGGTGGATGAAGTCCGCGACCGCTTGCTTTCCAGTTCGTTCGAGGGTGGACGGAAAGTCTGCCTGATATTTCTGGCCGAGAAGATGAATGCGGCGACCGCCAACTCCATCCTGAAAATCCTGGAGGAGCCGCCCGCGGGCGTGCATTTCATCCTGACCGCGGAACGGGTGTCATCGGTGCTGCCGACCATCACCTCGCGGTGCGCGGTGTTCCGGTTCAGAAGGCTCCGTCAGGACGAGATCGCCGGATACCTCGAAACGGTCCATGGCCTCGACCGCGAGCGGGCTGACCGCTCCGCACAAATGGCCGACGGCAGCATGAAACAGGCCAAATCGCTGGCATTCGAGCAGTCCGGGGATGCCATGAGCCGCGCGTATGATTTATACACGGCAGTGGCGATCGGAACCGGCGATACGGTTATCGAGGCATCCCACATGTTTCTCAGGTCACGGGATTCCGCCGAAGCCGAGGAACTGCTGACCGGATTTATCCACTGCACCCGAGCGGTACTCGCCCGGCGATGCGGCATAAAGCAGAATGCGGAAGTGATGTCCGGTGAACTGGCATCAGTGGCCATGCGGCCTGCATTATCGAATCTTGATCGTCTGTCACAGCGGCTGGAGGAGGGCATCGAGATGCTCGGCCGGAATGTCGCGGTGACTACCGTACTGACAGCAACGCTGTATCACATACACGAGACATACCACCATGGAAGAGCATAACAAACAGCATACGACCGGCACACCGGCGGCAGTTCATGAAAACGAATCGCATACCAGTGATGTCAAAGTATATGAAATTGAATTCAAGGGAAGCCGCCGCGACTTTTTCCTCTGTCCGGACCGGATTCAGGTTAAACCGCTGGACTTTCTGATTGTCCAGGCCGACCGCGGCGAGCATATCGGGCGGTTCATCCGGTACAGCGACAAAGATGCATTCGAATCAACCAAGGATATGAAAAGCATCCTCCGCCGCGCGACCTATACCGACATCCAGATCATGATGGACAACCGTCAGAAGGAAGAATCGGCGTTCGAGGTGTGCC
>WJJA01000596.1 GCA_014729955.1 bacterium | reverse complement strand
CGCTGCGAAATCGCCTGTGGCGAAAGGCGGGCAGAGACGCCTGCCCTACCCCTATTCAAACCGTCGCCCGGACTGCCCTTCCCGCCCTCAGATCTGTGGATCTGACGGAACGGTTCAAGCTTCTCCGGGGTCAACGACCCCGGGCTACCTCCGACCAACACCCGTCCCGGGGTCAGCGACTACGCCTGAGGCGCAAATGCCCGGGCTATCTTGTACCGGACTGCGTCTCCGGCATCAAGCCTCCCGGAGGGATAGGCGAAACATATGCTCGAGCAATGTTTTGGGATTTTTAGTGTCTTATCTTGAATGATCAAAGCCGAACATACCGACAGGGGTTAGGGAATGATGCTAAGACCGTCACAAAAAATACTGTGCGGTGTTTCTTCGCTTGCGGTATTCACACTTGCCTGCGTACCGCCGTGGGGAATGCCCGGACCTGCGGGGCTTTCGTTTGAAGGCTTCAGGCCGCTGTGGAGCGAAGGGGTTGCGGGCCTCTCGATCCATGTGCCCATGTGGGGCATGCTTACAGCATCGCTCGCTTTGTCCACGGTATTTGGTTTGCTCGCGCTCTCAGGAAACATTCCGGCATCGGTCGCATCGCATACACTATACCGGCGCTGCCCGGTATGCGGAAAAACGATGCAACACGCCGGCTGCACTTGCGGCTTCCGTCTCGATCCCTCCACTCTTGCCCGGTCGGAACGGTCCATCGAGCCCGCTGCGTCCTCGACGGCAACGTCCGGCATTCAATTCAACGATCCCGAGTTGCGTGCGCTCTGGCAGGGCAGTGAGCCGAACGGTAGCAAGACGGACAGCCCGGCAGAACGTGTGCTGGAGCGTGTGGAACGGTATCGTGAAGAGGGGCGCTTTCGTGAAGCGGAAACCCTCTTCACACGCGTGCTGGAAGCCCTGACTCGTGCCGGAGAACAGCAGCTCGGTGAACGTGCTAGAATGCTGACACGTCTGGCGGTCTGGCGGGAGAACGAGGGAGACATCGGAGAAGCCGAGGATCTTTTCCAGCAATCCCTGGCCGACCTGGAAGAGGTGTATGGTCTCGATCATGAAATGGTGCACTGGATCGTTCGGGAGTATGCGGACTTCCTGAAACGTATCGGCAAGCCGAACGCCGCCGCCCGCTTGAGCCGCCACACAAGGCAGCGCCGGACCGAAGAGCGGCTGAGGCAGTTGCGCGAACGTGAGCAGCTCGCACGCATGCAGATCCCGACCTGGCTGCTGACACCGCGCGCCGATGCCGGGACATTCTCAGACGTTCCCCGCCTTCTGGATCATTCGGAGGGTTGAGCCGGGTTTCATTGAGGTGGTAGAAGGAATCGCCTGCGGCGATTTGATTGTTGTGTCAGGTCTTGATCGGTCGAAGACGGATTGTGATCTGACACCTACACAGGGCAGGATTAAAATGTCAGGTCACACGTCACTTCGTGGCGCAAGACCTGACGGAACAGTGGACTACGCCTGAGGCGCGCAAGACCGGGGTAAAGCCGGCGCTTCAGCTTTCGGCACCGTTTTCTGTATCTTTCCAGCCCAGTCGCAACGCCCGTCGCATCACTGTGCCGCCCGGGTTGCGCGGCAACCGTCGCACAAAGGTGATCCGTTTCGGCACCTTGTAGCGCGCCAACCGCTCCTCGCAATATTGCAGCAGGTCACGATCCTGCAGGGTGGTGCCGCGTCGCGGTACCACGTAGGCCACAATCTCCTCACCGATTTTGGCATCGGCTTCGCCGATTACCGCGCTCGCCAGTACCTGCGGGTGGGCGTTCAGGATGCTCTCCACTTCCCGCGGGTACACGGAAAAGCCGCCCTTGTTAATACGGTCATGCAATCGGCCGACGCCATACACCCAGCCGTTCAGGTCCATGTGGCCGAGATCGGAGGTGTGAAACCAGCCGTCCTTGATCGTCTGGTCCGTCGCATCGGGACGGTTCCAGTAGCCCTGGAACACACCGGACCCCTGCACTACGATTTCGCCGTCATCCCCCACCGCCACTTCATGGTCTTCTTCGTCGACGATTCTCAGCTTCATTCCGCCGATCGGTCGTCCGAAGGCCCCCTGCGGGGTGTCGTACAGATGCGACGGGTTGATGCAGATGGTCGGGCCGGTTTCACAGGTGCCGTAAACCGTCGCGACCCGCGTTTTGAAACGGCTTTCGAAACGGTTCTGCACGAGCGGGTCGAGCGGTCCGCCCCCGCAGGCTGTGAACCAGAGCGTCGGTTCCTCGGCGTCCTCCTCCTCCTCGCTGTATTCCAGTTCCGCCAGGCCGGTCAGCACCGAGGGCAGCGCGATCAACACATTCGCGCGCCCGCCTCGCAGGAGCACATACGCTTCCTGCGGATCGAAATGGGTTTGCAGCAGCAGGCTGGCCCCGGCACGGAGACAGAGGTAGGTCTGCAGCGTGCTGCCGAAGGGGTGGTAAAAGGGAATGGTCGCCAGAACCGTATCATCCGTGCGCAGACGAAGCATCCTGAGGGTCTCGTCGGTGCTGTAGCGGATGTTCTCATGGGTCAGCATCGCGCCTTTCGGCCGGCCGGTGAGCCCCGCGGTATATCGGATGTAGGCGGTTTTATCGCCCCCTGTCAATGGCTCGTGCGACACGGGGGTCGCGTTGT
>WJJA01000595.1 GCA_014729955.1 bacterium | reverse complement strand
GATATTTCACGAGTTCAAACTGCGTCAGATGTGAGGCGCGAAGAATGAAGCTGTATTGCCATACCGCGAATCCTTCGCAACAAAGCAGATGACGCAGTTGGGACCGCCCGAAGGGGGAATGAATAGATGAATTCGCCTTGAGAACATTCTGTGCCGAAGCAAAACCATATAGCACGACACTATCTTTTTGTTAATATATTATTTAGAAAAGAATATTTTCATCATTCATGAAATATTCGGGCTAGATATCGTCGAATCGGATCACTCAAACTGTTCTGCGATGGGCCCTGCGAAGACTCCGAAATCTGCCTGCCAACGCATACAGCAGCCACGATGCCGAACCGGTAGCGAACAGGATCTTGCCCCATACAATCCCGGCGGTCAGGAAGGGTGTGGAAGCTTCGCTCAACCAGTAGACCAGTTTCAACGCAATATAGAAGCCGATGAACAGCAGCATCACCGTGCTTCTCCGGCTGAGCGCCTCGCCTGGCCGCACCATCTCGGCTAGCAGGATCACCATGCAGGCATAGAAGAAGGCGCCGCGCCAGTCCATCAGCCCGGACAGCAAAGGTGCCGCGTCCTGGATCGAAGGAGCCGTCGCCGCGCTGAAACAGGCCGCGGCAGCAGCAAGTGCCGCCGCTTGCGGAAAACGTCTGCCCCACACCATCGTCCCGACGACTCCCGCCCATGCAAGCAGGATGTACAATCCGGCCTTCAGACGTTTGCGGTCGATGAGTGTGCGCCACCAGTCGGAGGGTTGTTCCAGCGGGATATACCGCACATGCAGGGTGTCTCCGCTCGCACGATCCAGCACCGTCAAGAGAATGGTTTCTCCGTGCAACGCCCGCTGTCGCCATTCGACCAGTTTGCGCTCCCCCGGAAGATTGGTATGAATTCGTACAACGGTATGGTCGATCGTGAGCAGCCGATCTCCGGGATCGACCCGTTGCGCATCGTTTGACATTTCCAGGCGTGGGACGTGACGCAATCGAACGATTTCCTCACCCCACAGCCGAGGCCCGAACTCGGCGTATGCATCGATCCAGAAGGCCTGCCAGGTCTGGGGAAAAAAGGTAAGTCCACCGAGCAGAGACGCGGTCAATGCAGCAACCATTGCGATCACACGAACAGAATACCGAATCTTTGTACTGGTAATCGAACTGATTTTTGCACCTGTCATTGATATGCCGCCAATTGGGCACGTGACGGCAGCCCGCTCTGAGCGCCTTTCTTCGTCACTGCAAGTGCAGCCGCACGGTGCGCCCAGGGGATCGCGTCGCGCATCTCCATCCCTTCCCCGATCAGCGCCGCCAGCACCCCGCAGAAGGCATCGCCCGCACCCACGGTATCGACCGCCTCCACCGAGGGCGTTTCAAAACGAGCATGGGTCTTGTGGGGACCGAACCATTCGCTGCCCGCTTCACCTATCGTGACAATCACATGCTCCGCGCCGGTTTCGTCCCACTTCCGGCGGCGCTCACCAGGGGACAGCGCCTCATAGCGCTCCACACCGAGCAGACCCGCCGCTTCAACCGCATTCGGAATGAGGGCAAACAGTCCCCTTGCGGGCGGGGGCATGTTCTTCTTGAACGGCGCCGGGTTGAAGAGGATCTGCAAGTCATGACGTATGCCGAGTTCAATCGCCGTTTCCACGGTGGCGCGC
Organism: bacterium; assembly: GCA_014729955.1. Classification (GTDB taxonomy): domain Bacteria; phylum Electryoneota; class Electryoneia; order Electryoneales; family Electryoneaceae; genus WJJA01. Next base: position 1,542 of record WJJA01000595.1, on the reverse strand, counting down.
GGAAGTTCGTTCTGCACCAGCAGGATCTCGGCCCATGCGAACCAGCGTTCCCGTTCACAAAGCAGCTCCGGCGAAAAGCTGTGGTAGGCCCCCGGACAGGCGGTAATCTGATTTTCGCCGTCCGCTGAGACCGCACAGATCGCCTCGGCGGTGTGCTTCTCGGGGTCAATGTGTATGCCGGTGGTGTCGATGCCGGCGTCCCGTAATGGTGCCGTCACCAACTCGCCGGCCTCGTCACGGCCGATGGAGCTGAGAAAACGTACCTCGGCACCCGCCAACGCCGCTGCGAGCGCCTGGTTCGCCCCTTTGCCGCCCGGGTGCACCTCCATGGTTTCACCGATGGCGGTCTCGCCGGGACGGGGCAGCTCCGGCACATAGAAGAGCCGGTCCAGCACTGCCGCGCCGACCACCAGCAGCCGACCGCGCTTCGAAGGGGTGTTGGATAAACGATGCATACGACTACCGATCGGTTCAGTATATCCAGGGGACCAGCTTTTTCACCCTGCTGCGGTATGTATCGTATTCGGGGAATTTATCCCGTAACATACGCTCTTCATGACGCGATTTCAGGTCGAAAAAGAGAAAGAGCACTAGCGACATCGCCATGCCGGGCACATGTTCAAGCAGCACCGCGCCCCCGAGCGTGCCGAAAACAATCGCCGTGTAAATCGGGTGACGAACGACTGCATAGGTGCCGTGTTGCACCAGTTCACCCTCCGCACGCGGTTTCGGAAACGGCGTCAGGTTGCGCCCCAAATGCAGCAGGGAGAGCGATCCGAGAGCGCCGGCAAGCAGGAGAAGCACCCCGCCGGCGAGGCGCCCCGCGAAAGGGAACCGCACATCCGGGATAGGGGGGATGACGAGCAGAGAGGCGAAGAGAACGGCCTGGACCAGCACCCATCCTTCACCGCGCGGCCCCATGGTCAGGTTGAACGGTCTATTCTTCATGTATAACAGGGGTTTCCCGTTGTCGTTTCAGATCGGGTTCACGTGTCAGGTCACACCCCGCTGACGCGGGCCAAGACCCGACACAACGATTCCAGCTTGCACTCCGGGAGACCTGAGTGGTATCCAGTTCGGTGTGTCTCCCTTTGGGTGTTCCGATTCCCAAATACTAACGAATCAACCGGCATATAGAGCGCATCATGTTGCAAAACAATCGACTTAATGGGAGTCTGCCACCCTCTTCAGCGTAAGACGCGTATTTACTTGATACGGAACGTTATTATATTTCTGACCGGATATTGCTATCCGTTCTTGGAGTATTTCATGCCGCATCGCATCGGGGGATGCGGTACCGCCGACCACCATGACTGCATAGGAGCCGATCGTGGCCGAAGAAAACAAAGGTATCCTGCTGGAGAGCGGTACCAACGAGGTGGAAATCGCCGAGTTCATCGTCGGCAACCAGAACCTGGGCATCAATGTCGCGAAGATTCAGCAGATCATCCAGTACAAGCAGGAGCTGCTGACTCCCCTCCCGGAGAGTGATCCGCGTGTGCTGGGCGTGTTCCTGTTTCGCGGTGAGCGTACGATCCCGCT
>WJJA01000079.1 GCA_014729955.1 bacterium | reverse complement strand
TGCCAGCACCAGCTGATGATGAGAAGTGTCGGGGACGGTGCCGTAGGTTTCCTCGCCGGGATCTTCAAAATCGGTGCCCTCCACGGCAAGGTTGTCCACGAGCAGGATGCTGTGAGAAGAGCCGATGGTGTTCTTCCCGCGAATGTCTTCTCCGAAGGTTTGCAGGGGACCATCCGCCCAGATATGGTTCCACCCCTCAGGCGCGGGAATGAATTCGGTTACCTCCAGGACAGCGGTGGAATCCCACGGTACTCCCGTCGGCCATTCGCTCATCCGCCAGCAGTCACCGATCCATTCCAGCCGGTATTGACGCTGTTCCATCCCGGGATCGGTGTGGAAATAGTGCCCCTGTTCCGCCGCCAGCGCCGGCAATGTGTCCGTTGTCGAGCTGAAAAAGGGGATCCGCGGTACTTCGAAAATCGGCGGCAGGGCGAAGTAGGGCCTGGCGCAAAATTCAAGAAACCCCTCTGCCGAGGTCGTGACCTGACCATAGAAGGTGGGTCGGTACTTCATGCCCATTTCATCATTGGAATGCACACGTCCCCACAGCACATCGGGCGTCCAGAACCAGATGACTTCATTGAAGATGGTATGCTCTCGATGGGTGATGTACATATAATCGGAGTAGTACCGCAGTTCGCGCGGCTGAGCCCCGGCTTCCGGCAGCAGCAGGAGTGTGGTCAGGACAGGTACGAGTACGCAAATGATCCAGCGGTCAGGCAGGTTCGCAGGCATGATCGGTCCCCCGGGTAGATTCATATCCTGTAATAACATATATCCACGCACGGCGGAGCACAAGACGGTTTGTCAATTTCGCGAAACATCGACTTCGAGGCACTGCTGAGCACTTGTTTCGAAGCAGGTTCAATCAGGTTTTACCGATGCCATTCCCGCAGCAACAGCTCCTTCAGCTCCCCGTTATCCTCCACCGGGGGCAGGCATGAGCCGTATTGACAGACATAGGCCACCGCCCCGTCGGGGGATGAAGCCTTGCCTGCCAGGGGCGGTTGCAGCGTCTCTTCACGTTCATTGGGACCGTCCGGGCCGACACAGGCGAGAATGCTGTGGGTCGGGAACGCTTCGCAGTACGCTCGGCGCAGGCGTTGACGCCGGTCGTTCGCGCCGGCGATCACAACCTCATAGAAGGGTCCTTCATAGAGCAGCGCGGCATCCAGCCACCACGCCATCTCCAGCGCGGCTCGTTCCATGTAGAACCGATAGGCGGCGAGCAGACGGCCGGCATGGTCATGCCAGTCGTTGTTGCCGTTTAACGCGGAGGCGCGCAGAAGTACCTGCACCATCATCGCGGAGCCGCTCGGTTCCACGCTGTCCATCAACTCCACCTTGCGCCCCAGCGGCGCTTCGGCGGCGTCATGGGTAAAATAGAAGATGCCCTTCTCATCCGTGAAATGCTGCAGCGTGTATTCGATCAGCTCCACGGCTCGTTCGAACCAGGTTATCACCCCGCAGGCGCGATACAACTCCAGCAGCCCCCATGCGAGACAGGCATAGTCGTCCAGGATGCCGTCGCCTCGCGGCGTACCCTCGGTGGAGCTGCGCCACAGGGAGCCGTCCTCGCGGCGATGCAGCGCCCACATGCGTTCAGCGGCTTTCTCTGCCGTGTCCAGGTATCCGCGCCCGGGGAAAAGCATCTCCGCCTGGGCAAACGCTGCAATCGTAAGACCGTTCCAGGAGGTGACCATCTTCTTGTCGAGGCCGGGCGGGACACGACCTGCACGGGTTTTCCGCAACGCCTTGCGCCATTTTCGCAAGAGACCTTCTACTTCCTCTACACTGAGATCGGACCGCTTCGCCACCTCTTCGGCCGGCACACGACGTGTCGGAATGGATTTGCCTTCGAAATTGCCTTCTTTGGTGATCCCCAGCAGACGCTCGAGCGCCTTGCCCTCAATTTTGCCGGCGACCTGACGCATCTCGTTCGGCTCCCACACATAAAACGCGCCTTCCACGCCGTCGGAATCGGCGTCAAAGCTGCCGTAGAACCCGCCGTCCGGCTCGGCCATCTCATCGCGCAGAAAATGCAGGGTGTCACGTGCGGTCCGGCTGTAGGCTTCGTCGTCCAGCACCGCCCCCGCCTCCAGGTAGAGCGAGGCGAGCTGAGCGTTGTCATACAGCATTTTCTCAAAATGCGGCACCAGCCAGGTGCGTTCTACGGTGTAGCGATGAAATCCGCCTCCGATCTGGTCGAACAGCCCGCCGTCCATCATGCGGTCGAGGGTGAGACGTACCGCCTGCTCCAGCTCGGCGTCCCCGGTTTTGCGCCAGACATGCAGGACATATTGCCAGCGTAACGGCGTCGGGAATTTGTTCTGCGTCCCGAAGCCGCCCCATTTGCTGTCCATCATGCGCAGGGCATCCTTCACCGCTTCAAGCGCAAGGCCCGGTTTGGTTTCCGACTCGAGGTCTCCCCGTGGATTCTTTTCGATCACCTCACGCAGGCGGTTCGCCTGGCTTTCGATCGTGTCCGGATCGCCATTGAACAATTGGATCAATCGTGATGACACCTGCAGAAACTGCGGCGCGGGCAGGTAGGTGCCGCCGTAAAACGGGCGCAGATCCGGGGTCAACCAGACCGACATCGGCCACCCGCCCGACCCGGTCAAGGCTTGTACCGCGTCCATGTAGACCGTATCCAGGTCGGGCCGCTCCTCACGGTCTACCTTGATGTTGATATAGTTCTCGTTCATGAAAGCGGCGATCTGGTCGTTTTCGAAGCTTTCCCGCTCCATCACATGGCACCAGTGGCAGGAAGAGTAGCCGATCGAGAGGAATATGGGACGGTTTTCTTCGCGGGCACGTCCCAGCGCTTCTTCTCCCCAGGGGTACCAGTCCATCGGATTGTACGCGTGTTGGCGCAGGTAGGCGGACGCTTCGTGCTTCAGACGGTTGCCTTCCCGGCGTATCTGTTCCGGTGCGAGCGGCATGAAAGTAGATCTCCCCGGCATGGTTGCGGCGTATCTCGACGGCAAAGCTACAAACTCAACAGCAAGGGTAGGCAGACTGATGGTGCAGCGGCAATACCGCCGAGAGCCCCTTTTCTGCCGGGCCTGGCGCAAGATGACTGAAGAACGACTTGTTACCAGGATTTCAATTGCCTTATTTGGGATTTTCTCTTGTACAACCGCCATGTCCGTGAGAAACTGACCGCCTGTGAGCTGGTCAGTGTACACGAGATCCCGAACGCCGATCCTTTTCCATGATCGATCAGCCTCGCGAAATCAACCGTCTCATTTTGCGGATGTTGGAGCATGAGGAAGCAGGGCGTATGACGGAAAGTCCGGTCGACAAAACATGAGGCAGACGTACCCCCGTCGGTCAAGCGCCCGGATAGGATTCGAGCGGATCGGTCTCCAGCCCTGAAGCATCGACCAAACGATCGCCGTTAGACCTTATTCCAGCTTGAGGTCGAGCAGACGCTGTTCGCCTTTCAGTTCGCGGATATGGGTCGCATCCTGCACCGCTTCCAGCACACCCTTGTATGTCCCGTCGTCATCACGCACCGCGAAGTACTGGATATAGACAAACCGGCCTTTCATTTCGATCCAGAATTCCGCGGTATCGGCACGGCCGGCTCGAAATGCTTCAATGATCTGCTCCACCAGGTGGAGGCTTTTTTTCGGGTGGCACCCCTGAACCCTGGTACCGAGGGATCCTTTCCCGCGCGGGAAGATCTTGTCCGGCACACCCGTGAAGTAGCGTACCGTATCGGTCTCATCCACAAAGGTCAACTCCACGGGAAGGGTCTTCAGAATCTGGTTCATCTGTTCCGGGGTGAGTTCACCGGTATCAAGAGTGATCGCTTCATGCATGACAGACTCCTTGTTTTCACACGGAAGGCCGCACTCACCAGCTGTGTCTACAAGGAAGAGCACAATTACGGTGCCTGCAATGCAGAACCCCTGGAAATACAAGAACGAGAGGGAATTCCGGCGGAGTAATGCATTGAACTCAACAGAACGGGTCGCCGCTTATTCTCCGAGCCGTTCGTGCCCGCCCTCCTGCGGGGCAAGGGGATTGCGACGGCGGGGTTTACGAACCAGCACACGCCACCAGATCGGTACGGCCGCCCCTGCGAAGAGTCCATACAACAGCGGTAACACCGCGGGGTCGTGCCGTCCCGGAGAAAGCCATTTGACATACCCGATGACAAGCAGGAAAAAGGTTGCGGCCGCGGCAACCAGGGCGGTTTGCCTGCCGGCCCATTCTTCCAGGGGCTGGTAAGGGTCATGCCCGGAATAGGTCGCCGTCTGCCGCCAGAACCCGTACGGACGCACCCGTTTGTAGAAAGGGTCGAGGATGCGGGCCCGTGTGAGGGGAAACGCCAGGGCGAACACCGTGGTCACAACCGTGCTCGCAAGAAACACCATCGGCGGTCCCCAAGACGACGGGATCCCGGACACAAAAGGCAGCAACTGGGCGAGCAGCACCGCTGTCACGCTGCCGGCCGCCTCAGAAGTTGCATTGATTCTTTCCCAGATCCAGCGGAGCACCAGCACCGGCATCAAACCCGCCCCGAGCAGAGCCAGACGTGCGACAAGTACCGACGGCGATGTGCCGGCAAGCAGCATTCCCAACGCAAACAGGGGAAGCACGATGGTCGCGGCACGGTAGGCACGTCGCGATCCTCCATCGTCGGATTCAGCCCAACCGTCGTGTGTTCCCGAAAGGTCTTTCCATGCTTCACGCCAATATCCCGCCGCCCAATGGACAAACGCCAGGAAAGAACCTGTCAGCAGACAGAGGGAAAAACCCGCGACATATCCCGAAAATGCAACGTTCCCCGATGCCGGTAC
>WJJA01000594.1 GCA_014729955.1 bacterium | reverse complement strand
GCGAAAGAGACACTTGAATCGGAGGAGAGTACCTGGGCCTTGCTTGGTAAGCCGGAGATGACGGTGGAAGAATACGCCGAGTACGTGCGTAAAACGGGCGATTGGCCGCAGAAATCGTTGTGAGATAATCCACAAACGGAGTATAAGAATACGACCCCTTGGAGGTATGCCGCTTGACTCATGCCCCTGCTGCGGATATTTTGATTCTGCTTGTGAAAATGTGCATTTGCCGCATTTACGGGTCGAATTTTCCTGTGCCTGCCTGACGCATGGACGAGGGAGACCGTGACCGCACGGGAGACCGGAACGCAACCTGCCGGCACACCGTTCCACGGGACACCTTCAGTACAAGAATTACTGGGTAGAACATTTCGTTTCAACCACTCGATGAGCAGGAGGTGAAGATGTCCAAACTGTACAACCGTCTGGAAGCCCTGATCCCCGAATGGCGCAAAGAGCGCGCGGAGCTGATCAAAAATTATGGCAAGGAAGTGTTGTCCGAATGCACCGTAGCGCAGGCCTTCGGCGGCATGCGCGGCGTGAAGGGAATGGTCTGCGAAACGTCCCTGGTGGAGCCGGACAAGGGTCTCATCATCCGCGGCTATCCGCTGCTCGACATCATGGATATGTGGCCGGAAGAAACTTTCTATCTGCTGCTCACCGGTGAAATGCCGGACGAAGATGCCAAGAAAAGCATGATGGAAGAGTACGATAAGCGCCATCATGTCCCGGAATATGTGTGGGATGTCCTGTATGCGATGCCGGAAGATTCCCACCCGATGGCGATGCTCGACACCGCGATCCTGGTAATGGAGAAGGAAAGCACCTTCCGCCAGTGGTACAGCAAGGGCACCAAAAAGGAAGATTACTGGAAGCCGGCGCTGGACGACGCGCTGAACCTGCTGGCCAAGCTGCCGGCGGTCGCAGCCGGCGTCTATCGCATCCGTTATAAGAAGGGCGACCTGATTCCGTACATCCCGGGTCTCGACTGGGGCGCAAACTACGCCAACATGCTGGGTCTGCCCGATCCGGACGGCAGCTTTGCCAAGCTGATGCGTCTGTACCTGCACTTCCATTCGGACCATGAGGGCGGCAACGTCTCCGCGAATACCTGCCACACCGTCGGTTCGGCGCTGTCTGACCCGTACTATTCCGTTTCCGCCGGCCTGAACGGTCTCGCCGGTCCGCTGCACGGCCTCGCCAACCAGGAATGCCTCGACTGGATCCTGATGCTGATGGACAAATTCAACGGCGTCCCGAGCGATGAAGAGATCGAACAGTTCGCGTTCGACACCCTGCGTTCCGGCAAAGTGATCCCGGGTTACGGCCATGCCGTCCTGCGTGTCACTGACCCGCGCTTCACCGGCTTTAACAAGTTCGGGCATGAGCATCTGCCGGAAGATCCCGTCTTCCAGACCGTCGACACCGTCTTCCGCGTGGTGCCGAAAGTGCTCGAGAAGTTCAGCGAAGAACGTGTCAAAGCCGGCAAGAATCCGATCGCGAACTTCTGGCCGAACGTGGACGCCGGTTCCGGCGCACTGCTGTACCACTACGGCCTGACCGAGTTCCAGTACTACACCGTGCTCTTCAGCGTATCCCGTACCATGGGCATGCTGTCGCAGCTGGTCTGGAACCGTGCGGTCGGCACCGCCATTACTCGCCCGAAGTCCGTCGGCTTCAAGTACATCAAGGACACCTTCGGCAAGTAGTAATACTCGACGTTCGTATGCAGAGCAAAGCAGCGGGATGGAGCGACAGGCTCCATCCCGCTTTTTATCCGGTGTTTGCAATCAACCCTTTGCTGCCTACCGATGCAGGACTACGGATCCGGCCTGTCCCGCGCGTATCGCAAACCTGAACTGCTGACTCATTCCGCGATCATTAACCGCATGAAGTCGGTCATACTTTCGGCATGGTTGGCGATACGGCCAAGGTTACGGATCACCTCCATGGTGACATACTTCTCGCCAAAAGATGATTCCTCGTCTTCATCACTTAACATGGCACGAAGCAGGCGAAACTGGTTTTTGTCGGTCTCAAACTCAAACGCGCTGATTCGATCGCTTCCCTTTTTCAGTTGATCGACAGTCTCGGTATCAAACCCCTTGTGACGACCGGTACAAAACGCATGGGTCAACTCCAGCGCATCTTCCGCCGAACGCACAGCATTCTCCGCCATGGTGGCCAGCTCATCCAGGCAGGGCAGCCCATCGCACAATTCGGGCAGGCGAAGCGGCTTCAATCGAAGCATCATCGCCAGATCTTCCACTGCATCGGCGAGGGAATCCTGTGCCCGCAACAATGCGAGAAAATCATACCGGGAAACCGCCATCCACTTCGTTCGCGGGAGATTGTCACGAATCTGCGTCTTGAAATGATCCGCTTCACGTTCCAGCACGAATACTTCTTCCGCGAGAGTCTTAAGACGGTTGAAATCATTCCCTCGTGAAGCTTCGAGCATCGGCTGAATGCGTTGCACGCATTCGAACGACTTTTCCCGATGCTGATCCAACAAATCATACAGACTCGGACCACCGAGCATTTTTTCTATCACCGACATCGCAATACCTCGCCTCTAACAATAGCCTAACCCGAATATTTCATGAATGGAGAGAGCATTCTTTCCTAAAAGCCATATTAACAATAAGATAATATCACGGCATGCAGTTTTTTTCCGGCACAGATTGTGTCCAGGCCAAACTCATTTTTCATTCCCCCTTCGGGCGGTCCCAACTGTGTCATCTGCTTTGTTCCGAAGGATTCGCGGTATGGCAATACAGCTTCATCCTTCGCGCCTCACATCTGACACAGTTTGAACTCGTGAAATATCCGGGCTAACATAAATCTAACATAGTGGCTGTCTGTTCGCAATTGTTCATTTGTTGCGGGCAGGAGTCCGACATTGAAGGGTTTATACCTTTACCGGAGCAAAAGTGATGTTTGAGCACAAAAACTGAGGAGAAAGTCCAGCTATCAGAACCGGTCTTCCAGCAGAGCTTTCAATCGGCGCGTCGTTTCTGGTGCATGGCCGGCGTAATGGTTATTGCTGTAGACCAGGATCGTGAGGTCCCGGTTTTCCCAACCGCCGATCAGATCGGCCCATCGTTGCAGCCTGTCGCCGCGGTCGATCACCTCGCGGTCCCAGGAGTCCGTAATCTCTTCGATCTCTTTGCGATTGCCGAGCAGGCGGATGTACGCAAGATCGTTTGTTACCGGATCGAACGACAACTCATCGCCGTGAGGCATCCACTGCTGATCCACGACAGCCATGGAAACACCGTGACGGCGGCACAATTCGGCCAGCTCACGGTTCATATACCACTTGTTACGTACTTCCACCGCATAGCGGTACTGCTTCGGCAGGTCTTCGAGGAAACGGTCCAGTCGTTCAAAGAACTCGGTGCGTGAAGCGAACACCGTCTTATTGAAATAAGGGAACTGCAACAGCAGCGGTCCGAGACGCGGGCCCAGCACCTTTACGCGTTCCAGAAAGGCATCTCGGGCATCGTAGGTTGTATCCGGCAGAAGCAAGACCTTCGGATCCGGTTTTCGCCCTTCTCCCCCGTGCACTATTGCACGCGGGAATTTCAGTGAAAACAGGAACGACTCAGGCGTGACCTCCGCCCAGCGGTCGACGGTGGACTGCCGTGGAATCGCATAGTATGTCGCATCCACCTCGACGGTATCGAAGACGGTCGCATAGTGAGGCAGGTAGTCCCGTGCATCGGTGCCTTCGGGATAGAACACACCCTTCCAGGAGTCTTCCGAAAAGGAGCTCGTGCCCAGACGAATCGTAAGATTGTGATGCTTCAAAGTTGTCAAACGCTTCTCCTTTTGACGAGGAACAAACGGAGTCGTTTTTTGTAGTGACTGAGTTCTTATCACCATGTTCGGATTCGTCTCGCAGACCATGGCGCAGTCTTTCCGAGCCTGCCTTGATTACGTTCTGAAGCTTTCCACCTCCTCCGGTGTGAGCTTGCGCCATGTACCTTCTTTCAGTTTGCCGAGGGTGACTGTGCCGATCCTGGTACGTACGATGTCGCGAATCTCAAGGCCGGCCTGCTCCGCGACACGGCGGATCTGCCGGTTGCGTCCTTCATTTAATTCAACACGAACCCAGTTGCCCTCCGGTTCCGCAGAGTCCACCCCGAACCATCGCCCCTCCTCTTTGAATCTTGCCTCACTCAGCTGCTTTGCGGCGAGTGACGGCGGCAGGCTGCGAATCCGAACAAGGTAGGCTTTACTCTTCTCATAGCGGGGGTGCATGACACGATTGGCCCAGTCACCGTCAGTGGTCAACAATAAAAGTCCACGTGAGTTGAGGTCCAATCGTCCCACGGTGAAGAGGCGACGCTCGATCTTGACGAGGTTCCCCAGCAGCAGACCGTTCTCCCTGCTCTTGGCAAACGAGGAGAGGTACCCTTTCGGCTTGTTCAGGGCGATGTAGAGGTCCGGTTCCGGTGCCGGGATCGGGATGTTGTCCACCTCCACCTTGTCATGCGCGGGATCAACATTGAGCGCGGGTGAATCGATCCTGCGCCCGTTTACCTTCACGCGACCCGCCGTAATCCAGCGTTCCGCCTCCCGGCGGGAGCAGATCCCTCGTTCGGAAAGCAACTTGGCGATCCGGATGCTGACGTTCGCAGGCTGAGACTGCTTGCTGTTCATGCGCAATCCTGAAATCTGAGCAATGGTTTAAACGCAAGTGAGAGCGAAACGGCCTCCCCACCTGTGTAAAGGCTTGCGAGGCATTCGTTGCCGGCTCCATCTTAATAAGATCATTTGATTTTCGATTCATTTCCATCCGGAGGTTCACATGCCTGTATCCAGGAGCCGGGGCATGCTCGCACTGCTGCTCGCCGTCTTTTGCCTCACCATCCCGATGCAGATCACCTACGCTCTCTATCCTCAAACCAACGTGCAGGGCCTGCAACTACTGCAGGCGGAATTTGAAGAACGCTACAACCTGCGGCACGGTCCGGTGTATCAGCAACTGAAATCGATGACAACACCGGCGTGGAGAGCCATTCACGACAACCCGAACATGGAGTTGATGGGGTACGATCCACAGTTGCAGCGGCCCATCATCTATGTTACCGATAATTATAACGCCGCTGTCAGTGTCGCGGTGGACGAGGTCTGGCCGGGTGGAGAGTCAGGGTATGATCTCACCGGCATAACCGGCGGCATGTTGGACCTGGGGATCTGGGATTCCGGTATCGTACGTGATACTCATGTGGAATTCGGAGGCCGTGCACTGCCGATGGACGGCGGATCCACGAGCGACCACGGCACCCATGTCGGCGGCACGATGATAGCCGCCGGGGTGAACCAGGACGCCAAGGGGATGAGCTATGAAGCGTACCTGATTTCCTACAACTGGGACAGTGACGATTCGGAAATGACCGATGCCGCGGAAGACGGCCTCACCGCTTCGAACCATTCATACAGCCCGTTGGCCGGTTGGAGTTACAGCGGCGGTAACTACTACTGGTACGGCAATCCTAGCATCTCCGAAGTCGAGGACTACAGCTTCGGGTTTTACAGCTCCATGGCGCAGGATTGGGACGAAATCGCCTACAACGCGCCCTATTATAACATCTGCAAATCTGCCGGCAACGAACGCAATGACGGTCCCGCACCGGGCACCGGTCATTATGTCTGGCAGGGTGGATGGCAGTGGAGCACTACCACACGCGACCCGGACGGCGGCGAGGACGGCTACGATTGCCTCGGCCCCCGCAGCACCGGAAAGAACTATTTCATGGTCGGTGCCGTGGACGACGTGATCAACGGCTACAGCGGCCCGAACAGTGTGAACATGTCGAGCTTCAGCTCATGGGGCCCGACCGATGACGGCCGTATCAAGCCGGACATCGTCGCCAACGGCGTTTCCCTCTTTTCCGCCTCCAACGCCGGCAACAACAGCTACAGCAACAAGAGCGGCACTTCGATGTCGTCGCCCAACTTTACCGGATCGATCAACCTGCTGATCCAGTTTTACAAGCAACTGCACGACGGCACCCCGCCCCGGCACTCCACGATCAAGGCGCTGGTGTCGCACACTGCGGATGAGTGCGGCAGCCATGACGGACCGGACTACAGTTACGGCTGGGGTTTGTTGAATACACGCCGTGCGGCGGACGTGATCAACGATGCCGACAACCTGGATGCGTTCATCACCGAGGCGGACCTCGTCGAAGATGCCGAAGACCAGTACTATTTCTATAATGTCGGGACCGAACCGGTTCGTCTGACTCTTTGCTGGACCGATCCTCCGGGCACCCCGATCCCGGCGGCATTGAACGATCGTACCGCCATGCTGGTAAACGATCTCGATCTTCGTCTGATCAATATCGATGACAATTCGACGTACCTGCCTTACCTGCTGGACCCGGACGAGCCCTCCGCCCCGGCGACCACCGGCGACAACATCGTGGACAACGTTGAGCAGGTCTATGTCGAGGATCTTCCGGAAGGCGCCTACCGTGTTGAGGTTTCCCACAAAGACGGCCTCTGGAATGATCTCGACCAGACATACAGCCTGGTGATTACCGGTCTGATTTCAGCGGACGATCCCCGCATCCCGCCGACAGCCCTGGAAGTATCGATTGAAGACGCATCCGGCGCGGTGGATTTGCAGTGGGTGCTGAATGATCCGGGCGATACCTTCCGGCATTTCTACATCTACCGTGACGGCGTTGTGATCGATTCCACCGAAGAGACAGACTACGAGGATATCCTCGACGAGTTCGGCACGTACCAGTACGAAGTATCCGCGCTTTATGACGAAGGCGAATCGTCTCGAGTGGGGCCGGCTTCGATTACATGGTTTGAACCGCTCGCACCGCGCTACCTGGAAGGCACAGTCACTCCGGAAGGATCGGTGACCCTGGCCTGGGAGCAGCTGCGCGATTATGAAGTCGCCCTGGACGACGGCAGCTCAGAAATGTCGCTGCAGTTTACTCCCAACACGCCGGAAAATGTCGGGTTTGCCCAGCGCTTTATCGTGCCCGAAGACGGGCAGGTCACCCAGGTGGGCGCGTACCTGTTTGAAAACGCTTCCGTGACTTTCGGAAATGTTCGCTTTGCTGTGTACACCACCGGCGCGGACACCACTCTGCCCGGCGAAGAGCTGTTCATGTCCGAGCCGGTTCTGCCGGAAGAGAGCGGATGGCAGTGGCTGGATCTTGGAAGCGACCGTGTTGAGTTGACCGCCGGAGACACTCTCTGGGCGGCTGTGCACTGGGTCGACCGCGGCCATACCCTGCTGGGAAATGATACCAGTTCGCCCTCCCAGGGGCCCGGCGCGATCATGGTAGACGGCCTGAACTGGCGTGAACTTTACGATGCCATGATGGGCAATATGCTCATTCGTCTCCAGCACGGGCTGCCCGAACCCATCACCGGCGGGGAGTTGGACGGACTCACCGGATTTGAAGTGTTCCGTGACGGCACCTCGCTGGGTGAAACCACCGAGCTGACCATGAACGACGAGATCGAGTCATACGGCACCTACACCTACATCGTTCGCGCGCTTTATGAACAGGGTGATGTCGACTCCGAGCCGTATGACCTGGTATACAGTGAGAACAGTGCTGCGGAACGTTCCATGCCGGGTGAGTTCGCCATCGGCAACGCCTATCCGAACCCGTTCAATCCCAAAGTGACAGTTTCCGTGCAGCTCGCCCATGACGCGCCGGTGAAGGTGCAGGTGTACGATCTGCTGGGCCGTCTTACCGCCACGGTGGCCACAGGACGTTACCAGGCCGGTGCTCACCAGTTCAGCTGGCATGCGGGAGACCGAGCGGCCGGCGTCTACTTCCTGCGCATTGAAGCAGGACCGCTGCAGGACATGCGGAAGATTGTGCTCTTGAAATAGAGGCAACCCTGAGGTTTCCTTACGGGTGCGGAGGATGAACCTTCGCACCCATTTTCATGGAGATTCCACTCAGCACATGGATACTCGCAGGCTGTTTCGTCCCGGCGATTTCATTGCGATTCTGCTTTTCCTTGGTCTTTCCGTCGTTGCAACGGCGTTCGGGTTGCGGCAGGAGGCCGGACGGCGGGCGGAGGTGATTGTTCATGGTGAAGTCGTGATGACGCTTTCACTTGCCGAAGAAGGTCTATACCGCGTGCAAGGCTTGCGCGGCGAGAGCCTGCTCGAAGTGAAAGACGGTCATGTCCGGATGACCCAATCCCCCTGCCCGCATCAGTTCTGTGTGCGCCAGGGGGAGGTTCACCTGCGAGGCGAAATCATAGTCTGTGTACCGAACAGCGTGGCGATCCGCATTCGGGGCGGTGCGAACGGAGAGGGTGTCGATGCCGTGGCGGGATAAACAGGGCGGATCCTCTTTTCTTTCTTACCGCCGTTTGACTCGTATCGCCCTGTGGACGGCCGTCGGAGTCGTTCTGGCTGCCGTCGAGCACTGGCTGCCTTCCCCGCTCCCCTGGATTCGATTGGGGATCGCGAATATCGCCGGCTTGTTAGCCCTGCTCGGGTTGGGCATCGGGTCGGCGTACATGGTATCGCTGCTCCGTGTGGTGCTGGTTGGAGTGCTGCTGGGAACACTGGGCACACCGGCATTCCTGCTCTCCTCCGGAGGAGCCGTCGGCGCGGTAACTGTGATGGCGCTATTGAGCCTGGTGCCGTCTCATATCATCGGGCCTGTAGGCCTGTCAGTCGCGGGGGCGTGGACCCATATGACCGTCCAGTTCACATTGGTATCACTTCTGGTCGTCCGTGATCCTGCGCTTTTTGCGTTAGCCGGTCCAAGCCTGATCGCCGCCGTCGCCGCCGGCACGCTCGTGGGATGGATTGTTGCGCTGTTGTGGAGAAAACTCCCCGCTCGGCTCGTATATTTATCGTAGACGACGCTTTCAACCAACATGAGCGGAAGATGATTCGACCTGCCCGGATACGGTTTTCTTTGTTTGTCGGTGTTCTGATGATCGTTTTTGCGTGGATCGCCGGCTGCGACAACGGGGGCGGAGGAGTCAATCCCAACGAAAGCCCGAATGTCTATTTCACCGTCGAGGTGGAACCGGAATTCATCGAAGCGGGAGAAGAGCATCCTGTGCTGCCCCGCTTGAAGCTGGATGCAGCCTGGATACAGAACGCAGAGATCCGTCTGTATGCTTTTGGATTACAGGATTCTTCCGATACTGTTGCTGTCGTGCGACCGGAATATGTCCGCATCGACTCCACACGAGCCTCCAGAACGGTACCGGATGCGACCATCCAGGGTCTGAAGGAAGGAGGTGCTGTGGTTCGAGCGGTTTACCTGGATGAGAACCGTCGAACGCTGGCGACCGCCGAGGATACTGTTTTTGTCGCCTGGTCCCTGCATTATATGGATTTCACCATAGAGAATAATGAAATGGTGGTCGGTGATCAACCGGAGATATACTGTTACGTCTATCGAGGCACACAGGAAGACCCCGTTTTCGTAGACAACAAAGAAATCACATTCAGCTCATATGTACCGAACTACCCTGACGTGCAGGCCGGCTACTATGTCCCGTCAAATACGGCGATATCGAGCTCCAATGCCCAGGGCGGAATGAGTTTTCCGCATTATTTCCATGCCACTGAAGCCTCCATCGCTGTACTCGAAGCGGAGTACCGCAATGCACTTGGTGAGGTTGCGGCACGCGACACTATTGTCGTTCATATTAATGAACCGGATGAATAGGAAGCAGTCATTCAGCAAACACCAGCATCGGATGGTTTTCATGGCACGTCCTGTTTTCCTTTTCGCAATTCTCATCCTTGCCGCCGTACTGGCGGGTTGCGCCTCTCGTGTTATCGATCCGCGCACGGCATACCAACAGGGGAAGTACGAAGCAGCGCTCGAGTATGGTATTCCACAGCTCGAAGAAAACCCAGACGATGATGAGCTGCGGCGCATCGTGGGCGAAGCGGCGTTTTCGGTCGGCGATACCTTTACGGCCGTAGAAGTGCTCAAACCGATGCTGGATCAGTCCTCTACGGACATTTCGTTCCGTGTTCGAATCGCCGATGCCGCCCTGGTGAGTGGACATCTTATGCTCGCACGCGAACTCTATACATCACGCCTCTCCGGAGAAGATCCTGAGGGACAACTTCGAGAAAAGCTCTCGAAGATTGACCGTCGCATGCGAGATGCTAAAGCCCTGGCTTCTCAAGGCGACAGTCTGCTCGCGCGAGATGAATGGGCTCGTGCAGCAGGTGCATTCCAGAAAGCCTTGAAGCAATTCGCCGCCCATGAAGAATACAGGGCCAAGTTGATGCTTGCACAAGCCGAAATCCTTGCGGACAACGAAGATCCCGCCATGCGTGAACGGGCACTTCTGAAGGTGGTTGAAGCGAGGAAAATCTGGAAAAACGCAGCATTGACATGGTGGATCGAAGGCGATGTTTTGATGAAACTGCGGCGCTATGATCAGGGCGTTGAAGCGATGCAGAAAGCTCTCGAGATGGGACTGCGCGAGCCGTATAAATCCCGTGCGAAGCAATACCTCCGCTCCGCAACATCGTAAACAACGGTTCCCGGGCAGTCGCCCCGAACCTGCTTTCCTCCGGCCGATGCCCGTCCGGCCTCTTGGAGTAGCAGTTTGATACTCTTCCTCTGTACCGTACCTTACGGTTGAGGAGGGATTGCATGGATGCCGAGGCGAAACTCGATCTGTTTCAACACATCCGACAGTCAGCGATGGAGCAGACTGAAACGGTTCCGCTGGCAAAATCGCTTTTGCGTGAGCTGGCGATCCACCTCTCCGTCGACGATTCACAGCTGTCGCTCTACTACGACTTGCCGTTCGGGCTGGAAGTCACCCATATCCGATTCAAGCAGGATGATTTCCTTGTTCACGTTGATCGTGTCCGGGAAGACGACACCGAAAGTGTCGAGGATACTACGCTGGAACTGCTGACCCCGGTCACCGCCGCACACAATGAAATGCTGACCTGCCGTGAGCGCATGGTCGGGCTGTTTCTTGTCGGCACGACCGAACACCTTGACACCAACGATGAGTGGTTTACTCTGATCCACGAAGTTTCGGTACTTCTGGCGGAAATGCTGGACAACGCGATGATGTTTCGTCGCAACATCGAGATCAGCCGTCGCCTGTTCGAAAGCGAGAAGCTTGCGAGTATCGGTCAGCTCGCTTCCGGCCTGGCGCATGAACTTCGCAACCCGCTTTCCAGCCTGAAGATGAACCTGCAGGGATTGGCACGCAGCGCTGAGCTGGACAAACGCAACGAACGGCGTGTCCGGATCAGTATGGAGGAAATCGAGCGTCTCGACAGCATCATCGGCGAGCTGATGCATTTCGCCCGTCGCACGAAATTTGAAGTCGCACCAACCCACCCTGCTGAATTGCTGGAGCGCAGCCTCGAACTTGCGCAGGCTCCGATTCAGGAACACGGCATCCAGGTGCAATCCATTCTCCCGCTCTATCTGCCCACCATCGAAGTGGATCGTGACCGTATCGTGCGCACCCTGCTGAACCTGATCCTGAATGCAGTACAGGCGATGGAACCTGGCGGCATTCTCAAGCTTGAAGCGGAGGCACTGGGGGAGTGGGTGGAAATCCGCGTAGCGGACACCGGCAAAGGCATCCCGCCCGACTTGCAGCGGGATATCTTCAATCCGTTCTTTACGACAAAAGCGGACGGCAACGGCCTCGGCCTCGCCAACGCGTTAAAATATGTCCAGGAACACGGCGGTGAGATGGAGGTCAGCAGCGAGGTCGGAAAGGGGACGACCTTCTCGCTGCGTCTGCCTCCCTGCCCGCCTAAACAAGCGGAGGATCCGTCGGCGCTGCGAGTGCTGCCGACATGAACGCGAGAGGAGCCATGGCGACGATACTGCTGATCGACGACGATCAGAAACTGACCGAATCGATAGAACTGAATGTCGGTGAGGAACGCTACGAATGGGTGATCGCCCATGACGGCGAAACCGGACTGCAGAAACTCGAGCAGCACGACCCGGACGTGGTCCTGTGTGACATCCGCATGCCGGGTATGGACGGCATCACTCTGCTGGAGAAGATCAGGGCGGAACGGGACAACCTGCCGGTCATCATGATAACTGCGTATGAAGACATGGAGACAACGATCCGCGCGATGCAGCTCGGGGCGTTCGAGTATGTCCGCAAACCGATCGATACCGATGAGCTGGAACTGACCATTGACCGCGCCATGGAAACCCGCCGCCGCGAGAAACACCTTTCCCATCTCGTCAAGGAGATTTCAGCGCAGTACCGGATGAACAATATCGTCGGCTCCACCTCGCAGATGCAGGAAATCTTCAAGACCATCGGACAGGTCACGACCAGCCGGGTCAGCGTACTGATCACCGGCGAATCGGGCACCGGCAAGGAGCTGATCGCGAAGGCGGTGCACTACAACAGCACGATGAAAGAATCGCCGTTTGTCCCGATCAACTGCAATGCCATTCCGGAAGGATTGATCGAAAGCGAACTCTTCGGCCATGAAAAGGGTGCGTTCACCGGCGCGGTCGCCACTACGCAGGGCAAATTCGAGGCGGCCGGAGACGGCACCCTGTTCCTGGACGAAATCGGCGACCTGCCCATGAGCATGCAGGCCAAGATTCTACGTGTCCTGCAGGAGAAGGAGTTCTACCGTGTCGGCGGTTCAAAACGCCTCACCTTCAACGCACGTGTCATCGCCGCTACTCACCAGGATCTTGAGAAAATGGTCGAGGAGGGCACCTTCCGTGAGGACCTCTACTATCGCCTCGCGGTGGTGAAAATTCATGTGCCACCGTTACGCGAACGCCGGGAAGACATTACGCGCCTGGCCGAATACCTGATCGCCAAGGTGAATCGTGAACTCGACAGCCGTATCCGCCTGATCGATCCGGACGTGTTTGAGAAGCTCAAACTGTTCGAATTTCCCGGCAATGTCCGTGAGCTGGAGAACATGCTGAGGCATGCGGTCGTAATGGCTAAAGGCGAAGTGCTGCTGCCGGAATATCTGCCCGACCCGACGACACGGGCTTCTGCGCATGTGACCGAAGTACGTGAGGACAGCTTCCACTTTCCCAGGGAACTGATGCCGCTGAACGAGGTGGAAAAACGTTATATCCTGCATGCCCTCGAAAAGACCAACTGGAAGAAGAAGGCCACCTGCGAAGCACTGAACATTGCACGCACCACCCTCGACCGGAAAATCGAGCAGTATGGCATCCAGATCCCGGGCAAAGAGGGGTGATGTCCGAGGAGAAACAGGGTGGCCCGGGTCTTGGCCCGGGTGTATTG
>WJJA01000593.1 GCA_014729955.1 bacterium | reverse complement strand
CATATTTCGCAATCTCCGGCATCGCGTGCGAAACAGGTGTTGACGTTCGGTACGTTGAGGACAAGTCGTAGGATGTCACCGTCAGGAAAACCTCATCATCTCCCGTTCCCACCTCGGTGCCGTACACAGGCACAATGATGTAGGGGCTCGGAATGGTAGCAGCACCTCGAGTCAAGGGAGTCACGAGGAAGTCCCGGGAGAGAAAGCGTCCGTTGTTGATCAGCGAATCCGGTACAAGGTCATCTACATGGATGTAAGAATCGTCGTAGATTTGCCAGGGATCCCCGGCTGCCAACTCCTTTGTGATAATATGACGATGAGTGCAGATCGCCAGCTCCAGTCTTGAATCAGAGTCATATTGCCCGATCGCTGTGTGGAACACATCGTTGTAGTCATCATCGCCCTCACATAAGGCGATCTCTTCATGCGCTTCAATATTGGCGCCGAAGATGCTGGTATCGGCTTCGATCGAAAAGGAGGTGCCGTTGTGATCCAGCACAAGGATGCGCAGAAACGCACCAGATCCAGTAGGACCATAGGGCGAAAGCCTGTCCGGGCCGCTGAGGATAACTTCATCATCACCATCTTCATCCACATCGTATGCGACCAGATTGGCATGACCCATACCAGCATACGCCGCTACAGGCATATTGATGACAAGAGTATCCTCAAACACATAATCGCTGCCATCCCACTCGTACCGCATCAGCGAAGTCCCATAGTGTTTGCAGTCCTGTCCGTTACTGCTATCCCTGTGAATCGGCGAGAATTCGCACATATTCATCACGTTGTCACGCATGTAGATCTGTGAAAGATGAACCAGAACCTCCTTGTTATCATCTCCATCCATATCACAGACGAGAGGAGAGGTTTTTAAAGAGAGGGAATCGTAATAGCTGTAGTTGGGCAGATTACCGGAAATGTTCAGGTTGGTTATCAGACTGCCGTCATGATCCAATACCTTGACAAATCCGGTATTGATCCCCGGGAAATCTCCCGGCTGTGTCACCACGTACTCCAGGCTGTCATCGTCGTCGAGGTTGGCGACAACCGGACCGTATCTGAGCAACTCACGTGCACCGCCGGCGATATCCTCGGTCACCAGAGGTTGTTGAGCGACAACCATCACGGCAGTAAATAGAATTGCGAGCATCAAAAGCGACAACCGTCTCATGCTGACCTCCAGCTATGGGTTTACCACGGGTACACACTTCGTGCACCCTCTCGATATACATCGAACGGCTCGGCTGGAAATACGCCTCTGTATTGCTGTCATCACACAGCAGTCCGGGATCGGAATGGTTTCAGCGTTTCCAGTGGAGAGGGGTCTGACGCAACCATGCGGTTGACTACGCTGCATGTATTGCAGGTGTGTGGATTTGAGTCTTGCACAATCAATGGGAAAGACCCACGCAAAAGCCTTGATGGCGCGTTGGGAAGACAACTTATGATGCAGATCGACAAACAACAGCCACCCCATGCTTTTGACATATCCGATCGATGATCATCAGGCAATCTATAGGGAAGTATCTGATTGATCAAGGAATATATCGGGTATATTATAATAATATTTTCAACATTATTACGACAGGATATCACCATATAACGATAATACAATAGTATTACTGGATATTGATATTATTAATTCGTTCAATTTCTTTTATTGTGATATTCGGAAGTTTTCTTTATTTTTGCGTCTATATTCCTCGTAGTAGCCGGGCCAATGTCTCTTTCTCTTGTTTTTCATGGGCATA
This sequence comes from bacterium, assembly GCA_014729955.1. Taxonomy (GTDB): domain Bacteria; phylum Electryoneota; class Electryoneia; order Electryoneales; family Electryoneaceae; genus WJJA01. Next base: position 6,136 of record WJJA01000593.1, on the reverse strand, counting down.
GCATGCTTTTATGCCCGGGATACTGACATTCTGCAGGCGCTTTCGGGTGTTATCATTACAACCGGGAGGGCTGATGGGGTGAGTGGACAAATTCGCGATACGCAAAAAATGCCGGGATCATGGATGAGAGGCGGGATGCAGTCACCTCCTTAATCCTTTTTAATCGCTGTAAAAACATATACCTACTGGTATGTTGTCATGATACTCCGAGCGAAAATGGAGCACGCGGGCGGCCGACCCCCGTTTTGTAATACGACCCCCGGCAGATGATCCCATCCAGGTGACCCTATTGGATCGAATACACATTGTCGAGGAAGAACGCTGCTATGGAGAGCAGGAATCATCGGTTCCATCAGCGCGAAACCGTAACAGGAAATGTGGCGCCTTTTACGTGTAGCAGCAAAAAACCGACCCTCAGAAAAGGTCGGTCAATTCGCTGCAGTTGAGTCCCGATTACATATGCGCGGCCATGGCGCGTTTCTTTCCGAAGAATTTCTTCCCGCGACGTCCCTGCAGACGGATCAGCTGCTTCACATCCGCTTGTATCTTCAGATCACCCCCCTTGCGCAGCAGGTGCAGCAATTTCAGATAGACACGGTTGCGACGTTTCCAGGCACGGTTCAACCCGCGGGCATAGTGGGCGACACCGACCGCGGTCAGGTTGAAACGGAACAGCTGCCGCAGGGTCGCGCGCCACCCGTAAAAATGACGGTGTGCCCACACCTGCGCCTTCTGCAACTCTTCCTTGGTGAAATTCTTCGGCTCGAACACCACGTGGTGTGCGTCATAGAGGCTGTAGTCGCTGAAAGATATGCGATCGGAGGCTTTCAGTTCGTTGTAGACACGAGTGCCCGGCAGCGGGGTGAGGATCATGAATTGCGCGGTGCTCATATGAGTCTTGAGCGCGAACTGCACCGTGGAACGGACCGACGCCATGTTGTCGCCGTCCAGGCCGAGCACGAACATGCCGTGCACATGAATCCCGTGCCGTCGAAACTCGTTTGCGGACTCACGCATATCCTCGACCGTGTGCCGTTTCTTCACCTCCTGCAGCGTTTCCGGATTCACCGATTCAAAGCCGATGAAAACCGTATGACAGCCGGCTTCCTTCATCAGTTGAATCATCTCCGGGTCACGTGCGAGGTCGGCACGCACCTGCGTGGACCACTCGAAACGGAACTTCTCCGCAGCCATGGCACGCATCAGCTCTTTCGCCTTTTTCGGAGAAGCAGCGAAATTGTCATCGTAGAAGAAAAGGAAGTTCTTCTTGTCATTGTACTGTCGCAATTCGCCGAGGATGTGTTCGGTGGAACGGTGACGATACCGCCGTCCGAACATCCCGGTCACCGAACAGAAGGAGCAGTCGAACGGGCAGCCGCGAGACGCCTGCATCGGGATAATTCGCTTACCGAGTACACTCATCGGATCGCCGCGCACAAGCGAAAAATCAGGGTAGGGCAGCGTGTCCAGGTCAAGAATCGGCGCAGCATCCGGGGTTTCGAGGATACCCTCCGAAGTCTGGTAGGTCAGCGAAGGCACCTCATGGAAGGCACGGTGTCCTTCGACGGCCTCCAGGAACATCGGCCAGGCGATTTCTCCCTCGCCGCGCATAACATAGTCGCTGTGTTCAAGCGCTTCATACGGCAGAAAGCTGACATGCGGTCCGCCCATCACCACCGGAATCCCGAACTCTCGTACACGGTCAGCCATCGCATAGGCCCGCGGGGCGGTGCTGGTAATCGTGGAAATTCCGATCAGGTCATAAGTCGTAATCTCGTCCCACGGCACCTCTTCGGTCTCTTCCACGACAACTTCGGCATCCCATCCCTGCTGACGTGCCAGGGTGGCCAGCATGATGGTGCCGAGACGAGGTAAAGGAAACGCCGAGAAAATGTGCAATCCGGGGGCTTCCGGTTCAATCAGCAGAACACGGTTCATGCGTCGTTTCCTTCCATTTTAGCCGTTCGATTCTCAGCGGCTCCGTTCGAGTTACGGTTCTTTTGCATCGCTTTGAGCTCTCGTGTCCGCTTGCGAATCAGGCTCTCCCAGCGGGATATGCCATCCTTGATCCCGCCGATCCGCTCCTGCAACGTCGCGAGGAACTGCTGCAGCCGTTCGATTCGCTCGACATCGTCTGTCTGCAGGGCCGTCGCACCCTTGCGGTCAACGAATTCCCGCAGCAGGTCCGCAATCGAGTGAATCTCTTCCAGAGAATAGCCAAAGATCTGCAGGTCGCGCACCAGCCGGCAGACTTCCACGGTCAACTCAGAGTAGAGCCTGAACCCGCCCTCGCTGCGTCCGTCCGGCTCGATGATGCCCTTCTCTTCCCAGTGCTTCAAGGTGCGTGCGCCCAGGCCGGTTCGATCTGACAGTTCGCCCACTGTGAGCAGGTCACGCTCCAGGTCGGTGCCTCCCGAACGACCCCTGGTCGGCAGGCCGACCTTCCGAAGGATTTTCTGCACCCCGTCCAGATCGTATCCCAACTCAAGGAATTGCTTGATGTGCTCGGCACGCTCCAGCGCATCTTCGGTGAAATAAGATTCGTCCGACCCTTTTCCGCGTACCGGCGCGATCAAACCGCGCTCTTCCCAAGCGGAAAAGGTGGTTGTGTCAACCTTGAGCTTGTCGATCAGGTCTTCCCGTCGGTAGAGGGTCTGAGTTTCAAACATGACAGTGCACGTCCATGTTGATTATCGTGTCATTGCACGTGCAGATTATAGGCAATCTAAACGTAAAGGTCAAGGGCAGACTCCGGAGTTGGAATTGATAAGGCTCACCTTGTTGCTAACATTTTGCTAATATATTCTAAAGAAAGGAGGAAGATACACCGTCGTCTGCCTGTCTCCGACTGCAGTTGCAACACAATAAAAGGAAAACACTAGCGCATATATAGTAACAATTATAATATTAATCCCATATAAACGCTGCTTTTTTACGCTATGCTCCATTTTCAGAGATGTTATAACTACGTGAGTCTTGCGTTAGCTGATTGTTAGCGTTATATTAGCAGTGGAAGCGGTCATCCAACATCAGGAGGGCCCGACGATGAAACGCTTACTGCCTGCTACGCTGCTGCTTCTCGGCCTCGCGCTGCTTGTTTCCGGTTGTGCGACACAATCGGCTCTGCAGACGCCGACGATGAGGCAGGATCTGGTGTATACGTATGATATCCAGTACGAAGATGAGACGGCGATACGGTTCGATGTACTGGTCCTTACCGGCGATCATGAAGTGAACCATGAAGCGATCCAGCGATCTCTCGATTCAGCCGTGAAAGAAACCGTCGCCTCGATGGGAAAAACCGACATCTTATCTCACCCGGAACGGTTCCGCAGCCGCATGGAATCGAAACTGGGCGCTGCCGGGGATGCAATGTCGTCCCGGCTGGTGATGCTGCATTTCGCGGAGACTCAAGTGCGACCGCCGGGACCCGGCGACCTGGTCTTGAACTGACGGAGTGATCCATACACGAGAAGCACCATGGAAGGCCCCCTCATTGACCGTGCAGGGGGCTTATTCTTCCCTGCAACCCACTAACCCGGATGTTTCATGAATGAGGAAGGCGATCTAAGGTAAGGACTGGTTTTACAGGAAGATGTTCACCAATTTGTCACTTCTTCCCGGCGACGGTTTGTACCTTGAAGTAAAAGAGAAGGACTCATTTATCCTTCCCCCTTTGGGCGGTCCCACGCACGTCATCTGCTTTGTTGCGAAGGATTCGCGGTATTGCCATACAACTTCATCCTTCGCGCCTCGCATCTGACGTATTTTGAACTCGTGAAATATCCGGACTATCACTTTCCGATCTTTGATCCATGCAACATTTCTCTTGAGCCGGCGGGTATTTGACGCTACTTTTCCCGTTTTAGGTCATCCTAACGACACCTGATCTACATTCGATTCGCCTTATACATGCAGGAGGCCCGGGTAATGGAGCCCAACCCGTTGCGTGAGTTGATCGTCGGAGTAAACCACCGTGTACCTGTGCGGGATGGACGGAAGGTGGTGTATGCCAACCTGGACAACGCTGCTTCCACACCGGCTTTGAAAGCGGTGAAGCAGGAAGCGGATCAGTTGCTTGAGTGGTACGCATCCATCCATCGAGGCGCGGGCTACAAATCGCAGCTTGCGTCCGAATGGTACGAACTTGCGCGACAGGATATCCTCGAGTTTATCGGCGCCGATCCGGATACCTATTGTGCCATCTTTACGTCGAACACCACCGACGCGATCAATCGTCTCGCCCGCAAATTCCCGGTGGATGCGGACCGCAGTGTGATCATCAGCTGGGCGGAGCATCACGCAAACGATCTGCCGTGGCGTGAGCGGGGCCGTGTGTTGCGTACCCCGGTGAATGACGAAGGGTGGATCGACCCGGACCATCTCGACACGGTGCTGCAACGCGAGGGCCGGCGTGCACGGCTGGTGTCGGTCACAGGCGCGGCGAATGTAAACGGTACGGTTCAGCCGATCGGCGAGTTGGCACGTGTCGCCCATCGTCACGGCATACCCCTGGCAGTGGATGCTGCGCAATTGGCCCCCCACCGCGCGATACGATTGAACGACATGGCGGAAGAGGAACGGCCCGATTTCCTGATGTTCAGCGGGCACAAGATGTATGCTCCTTTCGGCGGAGGAGCGCTTGTGGGTCGACGTGAGTTTTTCGATCGCACAGCACCCGCGGTACGCGGCGGCGGCGCGGTGCGCCTGGTTGAGCCGGACGGGGTCGATTGGCTGGACGCACCGGAACGCGAAGAGGCCGGTTCGCCGAACGTTCTCGGCGCAGTCACTCTTGCCGCCGCAGCGCGTGAACTGCAGCGTATAGGGTTTGAAGAGATGGACCAGGTTGAAATGATCCTGACACGCCGGCTGCTGCAGGCACTCGAGCGCATTCCGGGAAGTATTATATACGGCATCACGGACACTGCGCGCATGCAGGACCGTCTTGCTGTGGTCTCATTCAACCTGGAGGGGATCGACCATGCGCTGGTCGCGGGAGTGCTGGCCTATGAAGGCGGGATCGGTGTGCGTAACGGATGTTTTTGTGCCCAACCCTTCGTGATGCAGATGCTCGGCCTGACACAGGAACAGGCTTTCGCGTTCCGTGACAAGATGCGAAACGGGCACAAGATCGGCATTCCGGGATCGGTGCGTATCTCCTTCGGGCTTTATAACACCAATGAAGAACTGGACCATGCGCTGATGTTATTGCAAGCCCTTGCCGAGGGGGAATTCCGGGATGCATACCGGCAGGACCCCTCGACCGGCGCCTTTCATCCGGCGGACGGTGTGCCTTCTTACTCTGACCACATCCATGAGCTTCGAATGGAAGAACCGGCATTTTGGGCCGGCCGAAACCACACACGGTTTCCCTGACCGTCCAGCCGGGGCTGCCTTGTTATGCCCGCCTTTACACCATTTCGCGGTTTGCTTACAGCTGAAACTCGGTATGCAGCCCGCATTCCGTGCGTTCGCTGTGCGTCCAGCGTCCGCTTCGGTCACCCATGCCGGGATCCGCAGGCCGTGTGCAGGGTGCGCACCCGATCGACCGATACCCGGCGTGTGTGAGCGGGTGAACAGGAAGGTTGTAGCGCTGGATGTAACGGTGTACTTGATCGGCTGTCCAGTCCAGCATCGGATGCACCTTGAACGCACCGCCGCGCTGCCGTTGCAGGACGGGAAGGGTGGTACGAAGGACAGTCTGGTCTCGCCTGACCCCGCTGACCACCGCATCGTACCGCTGGAAGATGAGCCCGGCTGTCCTCGTTTTTGCCGTCCGGCAACAGGTCGTCCCGTCCAATAATGGGGCGGCAGGACAGTCGTCGGTTCGCGGGACAAACACCACTTGCAGATTCAATCGCAGCAGGTGTGCAACACGGTCGCGAAACTGCAGCGTTTCCGGGAAATGAAATCCCGTGTCGATGAACAGCACCGGCATGTCCGGCACCACGCGGGAAACGTGATGCAACAACGGCAGGCTCTGGGTCTGAAAGGATGAGAGCACGACCGCACCATCGCCGAAGCGCTCTTCAACCCAACGCAGAATCCCCCCGACCGCCCGTGTCCGAAAGGTACGTCCGAGAAACGGCAATTCGCCGGGGCTAACCCGGATATTTCACGAGTACGCTCCCGTGGT
>WJJA01000078.1 GCA_014729955.1 bacterium | reverse complement strand
GAATTGAGCCCTCTGGCAAAGAAGCATCGGAGCGATCCGAGGCTGGTGGAACGTTTCGAGGCCTTTGTCGGCGGCATGGAGATCGCCAACTCGTTCAGCGAGCTGAACGACCCGGACGACCAGCGCGAGCGTTTCGAGGCGCAGGCCGCCGCACGTGCGAAGGGCGAGGAAGAGGCGATGCCGCTGGACGAGGACTTCATCGCGACCCTGGAGCTGGGGATGCCGCCCACGGCAGGGCTCGGACTCGGCGTGGATCGTCTGGCGATGTTCCTGACCGACAGCGGTTCGATCCGTGACGTGATCCTGTTCCCGCTGCTGCGGGACCGTGACACCGGCACGGACGAGGAAGAGGACGTAGCCCGGGATCGCTGACCCCGGGGAGGATTGGCTTTCCAGGCTGTCGCAAGAGGTGTCATTCCGGCGGAACACGGAAGCGTTTACCGGTGTCGACGACACTGGTTACATGGAAACAGACACCCAAAGAATCGGGATACCATATGAATGAGCAGGCAACGTCCCCGCAGCATCCGATGGAGTTCTGGGACGATTACCAGCATTTACGGAAGGAGGTTACTTTCTTGCGGAACCAGGAAGATCGTCTAAAGGAAGTGCAGGCTCGTCACAAGGCGCTGTTCTCGGCGGGCGGCGAGCTGTATGCGGTGATGGACAAGGAAGGCACCTTCGTCGAAATCAATGCGGCCGGTCTGCAGCTACTTGAACTGGAAAGCGGTGACGTAATCGGCAAGAACGCGAAGGATATCTTCGGCGAATCTCGTGCGGCGGCGATTGCGGAGAAGGCGGCCGAAGTGATCGAAAGCGGCAAACCGTTGCGTTTCGACTGGATCGTGCGCAAGGTCGGCGGCCCGCATCGTCATTTCAGCACACGTGTCGCTCCGGTGGTGAACGAGTCCGGCGAGACGAACAACGCTTTCATCATCGCGCTGGACATCAGCGAACTTGAAGCGTTGCGTGAAGATCTCGCCAGCCTGCAGGACGCGGTGGAAGATCTGAGCGAACGTGTCGGGCGCATGGTATCCGCGGCACGTACAGAGCCGAAGTCGTAATCATCCTGACCCGGCGGCTCTATACGGATTCAAGTGAACGGGAACGTTGAGCCGCCGACCGCGTGACGGTTACATACAGAAACGACAGGGCAGGACGGTTCCTGTGCGGGACCTCTCCTGCCCCTTCGTTCTTCGGTTTTTTCGTTTTTGAAGGAATGAAGAACCCGCACTCCGTTTGGGTTGTAAAGCAAGAAGGATGGGCAACGATGGGTGGTATCACCCCCACGGTACGAAACCTGCTCCTCATCAATGTCGGGGTGTTCCTCGCCGAACAGCTCTTGCAGATTCGCCTGGCGGGTGCGCTGGGGCTGGTGCCGGCGATGTTCTGGTCGGGCCATGTCTACCAGGTCGTGACCTACATGTTCCTGCACGGCGGGTTCGGGCACATCTTCTTCAACATGCTGATCCTTTGGATGATCGGCACACCGCTGGAAGCGACGTGGGGCCCGAAACGGTTTCTGAAATACTACTTCATCACCGGCGTCGGCGCGGGCCTGATCAGCGCGCTGGTCACCCCCGGCTCGCCGATTCCCACCGTGGGCGCGTCCGGCGCGATCTTCGGACTGCTGCTCGCCTTTGGTGTGCTGTTCCCCAACCAGATGATCTTCCTGTGGTTTGTGATCCCGATCCGTGCCAAGTACCTGGTGATTCTGCTTGGCGCGGCGGAACTGTTCTTCGGCCTCACCGGCACACAGTCCGGCATCGCCCACTTCGCCCACCTCGGCGGGCTGGTAGTCGGACTGATCTACTTGAAATGGGGCGACTGGACTCGATCCTTCAAACGAAAAAAGGCGGATGCGGAGGCGAAGAAACATCTCAAAGTGGTCTACGACCGCAGGCAGGAGCGTGAAAAGCTGCAAAAGGAGATCGACGACCTGCTGGACAAGATCAACCGCAACGGCATCGACAGCCTCTCACCGCGCGAAGTGAACCGTCTCAAGGAAGCCAGCCGGAAGCTGAAGGAGTGGGAGCAGCAGGAGGGGTGAGGGTTAGTCCGTGTTGGATGTCGTGGTTTCCTGTCTCTTTTCCGGTGTTAGACCGAATATTTCACGAGTTCAAACTGTGTCAGATGGGAGGCGCGAAGGATAAAGCTGTATGCCATACCGCGAATCCTTCGCAACAAAGCAGATGACGCAGTTGGGACCGCTCGAAGGGGGAATGAATAGATGAGTTTGGCCTGGGCACAATCTGTGTCAGAGAAAATCTGTATAGCGTGACATTATCTTATTGTTAATCTATCTTTTAGAAAAGAATGTTCTCTCCATTCATGAAATATTCGGGCTAAGTCTGTTTCGGCGATAGATCAGGTATTCTCTCATCCTTCGACCCTTTTTTATCTGGTTCAACCTGGAGATAGGAAGGGATTTCCCGGAAACACAACTTTAAAAGACCGAAAACGGTGAACACTCGAACAGAAATAACAGGTCAACTTCACTTCCTCTTCAAATCCCGCCGTAGCGCTTCATCCGCATCGAACACGCGTCGCCGTGCCAGGCCGACCACCATGAACGATCCAAGCGCCACGGTCGCCGCGAGCATGTACATCACCACAATCTGGTAGAGCACCGCTTGCGTCGGGTCGGCGCCCGCGAGCAGCTGACCGGTCATCATCCCGGGCAGGCTGACGATCCCGACAATCGACATCGCGTTGATCATCGGGGTCAGACCCAGGCGTAGCGCTTCACGTGCCAGGTCAAGAGTCGCCTCGTTCGGGGTAGCGCCAAGCAGCAACTTTGCTTCGATCCGCGCCCTCTGCTCCACACAACCGCTGAGGAAACGGTCCAGCGAAATCGAGACACCGTTCAGAGCGTTGCCCAGGATCATCCCAAGCAGGGGGATGAACACAGGCGGGCTCCACCACGGTTTCGCGCCGACCACCACACCGGTGACCGTAATTGCGACCACGAACGACGATAGCGCCATGGAGCCGATGGTGTCGAGCGAGCTGCCGGGCAGCTTGAACTTCTGCCGCCGCAGCGCTTCGCGCCCCGCCAGCGCCAGCATCAGCACGGCCAACGGTCCCACCGCCCAGAGAGTGCTCAGGTTAAAGACGAAATCGAGCGCCAATGCGGCCAATCCCAACTGCCCGGCAGTACGCAGAGAGGCGACCAGGAGCGAACGCCCCATCCCGAGGCGCATCGCCATCGACACAATCCCCGCGACGATCACGAACCCCGCCGCCATCACCACCTGCCAGATGGTCAGATCGATGGGTCCCTGGTTCACATCACCCCCCAATCCGGCGTGGGGTAGAGCCCGTCATGCTCCAGCAGCAGCGGCGTAACAGCCAGTCGTTTCAGCACCGACGGTTCATGCGCCACCCACAGTACCGCACGTTCGCCCTCCGCCACCCATCGTTTTACGTGTTCGATCAAGGCACGGCTGCTGTCCGGGTCGAGGCCGGACGTGGGTTCGTCCAGCAGCAGCACCTCGGGGTTGGTCAGCAGTGCACGCAGCAGCGCGATCCGTTGCGATTCGCCTCCCGACAGGGTGGCCGCGTCCGCCTGCAGCATCGAGCCCGGCAGTTGCAAGGCCTCCAGTTCCTGCTGCAATGTGGCTTCGTCGGGCGGCTGGATCGTCACATGCTTGAAGCGGAAAGGTATCAACAGATTGCTATGTACATCGCCGGGAAACAGGACCGGCTGCTGGGGCAGGCAGGCAATCTGTGTACGAAGACGTGTCGGTGGAATCTCACTGATCGAACAGCCGTGAAGGTGGATCTCACCCCGACGCAGAGGATACATGCGGATCACGCTACGCAGCAGGGTGCTCTTTCCGCGCCCCGACGGCCCGACCAGCGCATGGATCGTGCCCGGCTGCAAGGATGCGGAAACGTCCTCGCACAAGATCCGCTCCCCGCTGTTCGCAGGGACCGCAAGCGACACCGACTCGAACCGGAGCAGGTCCGAATCTTTGCGATCTTGATCGCCGGTCGGTGTCGCTTCGTTGTCTGCACTCATCGCATCAGGGGGTCTTCAGCAGGTTGCGGCCACGCACCAGCCGCATCTGCACTTCGTTGTAGCTGATATTGTCTTTGAACAGCAGGTTGGCGAGGCGTTTCGGGTCAGCCTCCCCCTGCACCGCCCCCTTCTCGATCAGGCGCGCTTCCAGCACCGCAAGGAAACCTTCCAGCAATCGCTCCGGATCCCCTTCCGCGCGTTCCATCCAGAGAGTGCGTTCCCGGCTGCCGAGCGATCCGACCGCCTGCAGCAGGTTCGCGACACGACCGGCTTCCTGGCGTGTGATTTCGTCCGGGTACCGCATCGCCAATGCTTTTCGCAATTCTCCGACCTTGTAGATTTCAGCCTGCTGGATGGTCTCTGCAACCAGGGGCAGCGCGGTGCGCAGGAGCCGGGGCGATACCAGGTGCTGCGGTTGAAGATCGAGCGCGTCAAGGTAGTCCGTGCCTCGCGGCCCGGAGGGACCGTTTCCCGTACGAATCCCCGATGCGGGTTTGGACGAAGGGCATTTGTCTCGTGGTGTGGAGCCTGTATCGCTACGTTTCGAAACGGGTCGGGCTGCCTTTGCCGGGTAAGATTTTGCAGGGGAAGGCTGTTTCCCGCCGTTTGACGGACCTGTCTCCGTCTTCTGCGGCGCCCGGCGTGGTCGTGTCGGCAGGGACGGCGGGCTCTTGACACGATTGGCGGCGGAGAAATGATTCTGTGGTTCTCCCAGGCCGCACAGGGCACCGAAGTAGTGGAATTCATCCACCGACTCTTCGAAATAGGGGCTGACCGAACCCTCCACGCCCACGCCGATCACACGCCTTCCGTGCTCTTTCAAGGCCAGTACCAGGGCGTTAAAATCGCTGTCGCCTGTGACGAGGATGAAGCTGTGCAGTTCCGGGTGATGGTGCAACAGCTCGATCGCTTCGACGGCCATCTGGATATCGGTGCCGTTGCGCCCCTGCAAACGGTAACTCGGTGCCTGGACGGTCTTGATCCCAAGGGAGAGCAGGTATTCCACCTGGCGTCCGAACTGTTTCCAGTCCGCATACGCGCGCGCCACCTGGATACGGTTGGACGGAACCTTGTCTCGTGCGAGGTCGATCAGCGGGTCAAGAGTTATGCTTGCATGCGGATACGAATCCTCAACACCGAGCAGCAGGTTTTCGAAATCCAGCAACAGGCAGGCGTGTTTAGGAGCGATGCTTCGCTTGAACAGGCTCACGATCTCATCCTCTCAACGTCGTTCATTTTCACACGGTTCTCGTTTCATGGAAAGACAATGTTGGTTGCATCATTGCGTAGGATTCTGATAAAACAGAATTTTGCAGACGCGAACACAGGTCAGGAAAGATAAGCAGCGGGCAGGCTCGATGAAAAGCGAAAAAGTGTATAACGCGAGGAGTACTCCTCCGGTGATCATATGGGAGAAGATGAGTCTGTTATGTGTGGGGTTAACAGCTTATAATGCAGATGATTAGCCCGAATACTTCACGAGTCCAAAG
>WJJA01000592.1 GCA_014729955.1 bacterium | reverse complement strand
GTGCTGGGCTACATACGCTTGTCCTACCCCGCAAGCGACGACCAGGTGATCGCGGTCGCCTACCGTCTCAGCCAACCCGAAGCGGGCATTAACCCGGAGCAGAGGGATTACGGGGTTGTTGAACCTTCGAGTGATCAGATCATTCTGCAGCTTCTGAAGCCTTCTTCGCCCACCGCGGACGATCCAACGTGGGATCTGTCCTGGAAGCACGTGTACGACACAGGGGGAAGCGGTCTGAAGCCGGAGGACTTCGAGTTTCGCATCCTCCGCAAGGACTCGGAAGGCTCAGCCACTCGCGGCGCGAAGACCTGGGTGGAAATCTTCGGTCTGGACAACCGCAACAATGAGAACGGCAGCCTCGTGCCGGACGGTGAAATCGACGCCGCATTCATGAACTATGCCTACGGCGAGGTGCACTTTCCCGATTTGACCCCGATGAACCCGTCCGGTTATGTCGTCGGCAACGACACTGTCTTCACCGACCTGGACACCAGCGAAACACAGGATGAGTTGTACCAGCTCGCCCGCACGGGGCGCAATGTTCCCGCCAATTTTACCCTCGAATCCACCTATACCAGCGTCTCGTCGCAGTTCGACCTTGGTATCAATGTGCTCGAGGGATCAGAAGAGGTGTATCTCAACGGTCGCAAGCTGGAGAAGGACAGGGATTACGCGATCGACTACCTTTCGGGTCAATTGACCATGATCAATCCGGAGGCGATGCAACCGGATGCCAATGTCGAGATCAATTACGAATCGGGAGAGATTTTTCAGCTCGATCAGCGTACAATGCTCGGGGTGCGCGTGGAGTATGCCCTCTGGGAAGACAGCTTCCTCGGCGCGACCATTCTCTACTTCAATGAAAAACCGATTGAGAAGCGAGTTAAGGTCGGTAGCGAACCGCTTCGCAACTTCATCTGGGATCTGAACGCCCGGTTGCGTTTTCGCCCGTACTTCATGACACAGATGGTGGATGCTCTTCCGCTGGTGGAAACCGACGAGCCGAGCCAGTTGACCTTTGAGGGTGAAATTGCGCAGGTGTTCCCGAATCCGAACAACCTGAACAATGAATCCACCGGCGATGACAACGGCGTCGCCTATATCGACGATTTCGAAGCCTCCAAGCGTGCCACGCCGATGTCGATCATGAAGTCCGGCTGGTCGCATGCCAGTCACCCGGTGAAACTGCCGATCGGCGATACGCCGGACCAGTATGATGAGTCGGATGTGCGCGGCTGGCTGGTCTGGTACAACGACACCAACCAGCCCCATATCAACGACATCTGGCCGAATCGTCCGACGAGCAGCAAGACATCGAAGAACGTGCAGATCCTCGACATCGAGTATGACCCGCGTATCAACAACTTCCGCAATCGCCGCACGCAGTACAGCGAAGATGAAGACTATCGCCGTACCTGGAACGGCATCATGCGGTGGATGACGCCGGGCTTCTACAACCAGGCGGAGACCAAGTTCATCGATATCTGGATGAACTGGGGCGAAGCCTCCGACGGCATGCTCGTGATCGACATGGGCGAGATCTCTGAAGATGTCATTCCAAACAACGAGCTGGACACGGAGGATATTCCCCTGGAAGGGACGTCCCAGGGCAACCTGATCCTGGACGATGATGAAGATGTCGGTATCGACCGCATCGAAGGGGAAGACCCGCCGTGGCGCGGACAACGGTCCGACGGCAGTCCCCGAGTCGGCAGCCCGTGGCTCTTCAGCGAGCAGGACTTCACGCCCGGCGAATACGACTTCTGGGACATCAACGGCAACGGCGAGCATGACATTGTCGGATTGCCGCCGGAAGAGATGGAACCGTTCTCATCAGACGACTGGGCGTACGGCGGGGTGTACTATCGAATCAACGGAACCGAAGGAAATGCACAGGAGCAGGGCGGAACCCTGCCGGACACCGAAGACCTGGACCGCAACGCTCTGCTGACACAGACCAACAAGTTCTTCCGCTACCGTTTCCGTTTCAACAATCCGACGGATTCTTCCAAGTACGTCGTCGGCGGCGGTCCGACAGAGACCGACAACGGCGATGTCGTGAACACCGGCTGGTATCTCATTCGTATCCCCCTGGAAGACTACTATGAAAAAATCGGCGAACCCAGCCTCGACAAGATCAAGTTCATTCGCATGTTCTTGACCGGAATGACCTCTTATACCAACCTGAAGATCGCCCAGATGGAGCTCGTGGGGAATGAATGGCTGGAGGAACCGGTACGTGATCCGGCGACCGGTGATACGACACTGTACGTCACATCCTCGATTATCAACACCTACGACAACGAAACCGAATACAATCCACCGCCGGGTGTAGAGGGTGAAATCGATCCCATCACTGACATCCGCAGCAAAGAGCAGTCCCTGGTACTGCAGGTGGAGGATTTTCCCACCGGCGCGGAAGGCCGTCTGGTAAAGACGCTGCTCAGTAACCAGAACCTTCGCGAATACAAGCAGTTGAAAATGTTTGTGCACGGCGGAGGGCGTAACGTCCATGCGATGGGCGGCAAGAAACTGGAAATGTTCCTTCGTTTCGGTCGGGATATGGATACGGAATACTACGAGTATTCTCAACGTCTGCATCCCGGGTGGGAAGACAACAACATCCTCATCAACCTGGATCAGTTGACCGCTTTAAAGAAGAAGGCGGAGGACAGCGGCCGCAACACCGCGCATCATGTTCTACCGAACGGCGATGTGATCCGTGTTGTCGGCCAACCGTCGATTGGCAATATTTCCGTGTATGCTGTGGGCTTGAAGAACCTTGGCCCCCCGGTGTCGGCCAATGAACATCTCGAAGTATGGGTCAACGAACTGCGTGTGTCGAATGTCCGTCGTGAAGCGGGCATCGCGATGCGCTCGAGTATGAGTGCCGAGTTCGCGGACTTCATGACCTTTAACACCTCGATCAATCAGCGTGATGCCAACTTCCACCAGGTGGATGCTCGTGTCGGCTCCAACGATTCCAAGATCGACAATTCGATGGATGCGAAAATCAACCTGGACCGGTTCCTCAACCCCGCTGCAGGGTTCAAAATTCCGATCAACGGCAGTGTCAAGCATTCCCTGTCCATCCCGAAGTACACCACGGGAAACGGGGACATTCGAACGGAAGCGGTGGTGGAGGAAGAGGAACTGAACATCTGGAGACGGTTCGCCGACTTTTTATTTGATCGATCGATCTATGAAAATCGACCCTATCTGACTACGCAAGAAGGAGATACTCTGGTCGATGAAGAGACCGGGCTGCCGTTACAGGATCCGCTCGCGTGGGGTGCGGATACTCTCCTGACCACCGATCAGGATTATTCCTGGGGTACGTCCTTCAGTAAGACCAAGGAATCGCCCAACCCGCTGATCCGGTACACGGTCGACAAAATCAGCGTGACCTACAACAACAGCCAGAGCTGGGGGTCGACCCAGGACAAGCAGTACAGCAAGTCTTTCTCCAATTCCGGGGATGCGAGCTATTCGCTACCGTTTAAGCCGGCGGATCTGAAGCTGTTCAGCTGGTTGGAACCGGTCCCCTGGCTGAATCGTATGGCGGACTCGAGGTTCAACTATTGGCCGACGCAGATCAGTGTGTCCGGCAATGTCAATGAAACCAGGAGCAGCGACAAAAACCGAGGTGGTGAAGATCGCTCCACGTACAGCCTGAGCAACACCCGATCTTTCTCCACCGGTTGGAAACCGTTCAGCAGTATGAATTTCGACTACAGCCTGAGCGCCGATTCACGGTATGCTCGTGAGGACAGCACCCAACAGAATATCCTCTATCTGGACCAGCCCGTTTCCATACGGAACCGGCAGTTTGCCCCCACCACGCCGCCGGAGTTGATCCTGGAGGAAACCCTTCAGACCCTCGCCGCAGACACCATGGACAATGCGGAAGCCAGGGAAGTTTACTATGCAACCTTGGATAGCATGGCGAATACAGAAAACCTGCAAGAGGTTGTGGACTGGCTCTTCCCGCGGTTGAACAGCTTCATGGATGCCGATTCCTTGAAGCAACCGTGGAACGAACTCGGCCCCGGCGATGAACGCTACGACAATACCTTCTGGCAGATCGGCGGGATGCCGTTCTACGATACCCGGAAATCGCAACGTGTCGGAGGCAGCCTTACGCCCAATGTATTCGACTGGCTGGGCACGGATGCGAGTTACAGCACCAACTACACCTGGAGCTGGAGCGGCACCTCGTACGAAGGTCGATCTGTCAATGCGAACACCAGTCTCAGCGGTAACCTGACCTTCAAATTGCGTCAACTTCTGCCCCAACCGGAACGAGGCGGGGGACGCGGTAACCGTGGTGGAAACCGCGGGGCGCCGGGCAGGGGAGGATTCGGCCCCGGTAGTCCGGACCTGGGGCCCGGCGGTTTCGGCGACCCCGGACGCACGCCCGTTCCCGGCGAAAACCCTCGACCCGAGGGTGAAGGGGACGAAGGTGGAGACCAGGACGGCGGTAAGGGAAAGAAGCAGGACGATGAAGAAAAGAACGGCGGCGGACCGAAGCTCCCGGCGATTAATCCTCTGAAAGGGCTGCTGTGGGCGGGACAACGTATCCAGGACATCCGGCTCAGCTATTCGCAAAGCACCAACCATCGAAATCCGGCCGTGGAGCCGGGGGATGCTTCTCTTGACTACCAGCTCGGTCTGACCGGGAAGCCGGGACTCGATGTCGTCGAGGGAGCTGTGCAGACTCAGTCCCACAGTCGGACGGACGACTACCGTATCGGGTCCGGGCTGGATATAACAACCCGAATTACCACGAAATTGGACTATATTTACAAATTAGAGCACAGGTGGGGGCAACAGACCGAGGGAGCGGTAACCCGGAGCGCCTTTTTCATCTCTTCGGATAAGAAGGGCGGAGTAACCCTGTTTGATATACCCGACTATACCCTTCGCATCGGCGGCCTGGAACAGTTGGGTCCGATGCAGAATTTCACACAGACGGTGAATATTGAACACGGGTACAACGGCACATTCAGCGAAGGGTGGCAGGAAACTCGTGAAACCGAAATCATCGAAGACACTACGGGCGTGGCGCCGCCGGACACCATCGAAACCATTCAGAGAAGCATCCGCAACCGGAACTATACGAGAAATTTCAGTCCGCTGGTGGGATTGAACATTACATGGGTTTACGGAATTTCCACGAACATACGCCTGAATCACACGGTCAAGGTGACAGCCAATCCAGCGAATAACTCCAATGCACGCGACACCAACCAGGGAATCAGCGTGTCGGCATCGTATACCCGCAACACCGGCTTTCGTATTCCGATTCCGATCTGGCCGTTTAAGAACCGGCGATTCAAGAACCAGACACAATTCCAGTTGACCGCCGACTACAACAGTACACTGAAGGAAACCCAGCAGGGCGATGCCGACTATTCGATGACGCAGGAAACGACGAACTGGTCCGTGCAGCCGCAGATCACCTATTCGTTCTCTCGAACAGTGACCGGAAGTGTCCGCTATAAGTACGGTGTCACGAAAAACTCGATCGCCACCACGCGATTCCAGGAGTTTGGTATCAATATCAGCATCTCCATCCGGGGATAATCCGTGTCCAAAAACCGGCACTCCCGGCGGATTCAAATCACGGAGATCGATGACGTGGATCACTTGCATGAACCCCTTGGAATCCATAAGCTCACGGAGGTCAAGGTTTTCGGATTGCGTTTCATAAAAAACACAAAAACAGAGCGTACCTTACCATAGTAAGTTGATCATTCTGATCAGTTAGAAGGGGCTATCCATGTGTGGGATTATCGGGTATGTGGGATTCCGTGACGCAGTGCCTGTCCTGTTGAACGGGTTGAAGCGGATGGAATACCGTGGATACGATTCATCGGGTATTGCACTGATTGACAACGGGAACCTGCATATTCACAAGCAGATCGGTCGGATTGAAGCGCTCGAACAGGCGCTGAAATCCAACGGATCCACTCCAACCGCCCATATCGGCATTGGACATACCCGCTGGGCCACACACGGCGCACCGACGGAGAGGAACGCTCATCCCCATGCATCCAGCGCCGGTGACATTGTCCTGATTCACAACGGTATCATTGAAAACTATTCCGAACTGAAGCAGGCACTGACGCTCAAAGGCCATACGTTCAAATCCGACACAGACACGGAAGTCCTGGCGCACCTGATTGAAGAGGAATACCTTGGTGACTTGCAGGAAGCGGTGATTCGTGCCTTGCGTCGTGTGGAAGGCACCTACGGTATTGCCGTCATGCATCGAAGCGAGCCGGACAAACTGGTCGTGGGTCGCCTGGGCAGCCCGCTGGTGATCGGCATGGGAGACAATGAACACTTTGTCGCGAGCGACCTCGCAGCGATGGTGGAGCATACACGGGACGTCGTGTTCCTGGAAGACGGCGAGGTCGGAACGGTTACCAAGGACGACTTCAAGCATGTCGACCTGGATTCATCGCCTGTCGCGCGCTCTTCGATGCATATCGATTTTTCCCTTGAGGAGATTGAAAAGGGCGGTTACAAGCACTTCATGCTCAAGGAAATCATGGAGCAGCCGCGCACCCTGGAAGACACGATGCGCGGGCGAGTGCTTGAGGATGAAGGCGAAGTTCGTCTCGGCGGCCTGGCCGCGCATATGGATACCCTGAAAAACGCAGAACGGGTCCTGCTGCTGGCTTGCGGGACCTCCTATCATTCCGGCCTGGTCGGCGAATACATGATTGAGGAGTGGGCACGCATTCCCGTGGAAGTGGAATACGCCTCCGAATTTCGCTACCGTAACCCCATCATTCCTCCGAACACCGTTGCGTTTGCGATCTCGCAGTCTGGTGAAACGGCCGATACACTCGCCGCCCTTCGAGAGGCGCAGAAACGGGGCGCTTTGGGGCTTGGGATTGTGAATACGGTGGGTTCCACGATTGCACGAGAGTCGGATGCCGGTGTCTACCTGCATGCCGGACCGGAGATCGGTGTCGCCTCGACCAAGGCGTTCACAAGCCAGGTGACCGTGCTGGCATTGATCGGAATCCTGCTGGGTCGTCAGCGCGGCATGACCAAGGAACGTGCGCAAGGACTGTTGAGAGAGCTTCGACGCCTCCCCGGTTTGGTGCAGACAATCCTGGACGACTGGAGCACGATCGAGGATATCGCGAAGACCTTCAGCCGTTCGTCCAATTTCCTCTACCTGGGCCGCGGCCCCAATTACCCGGTGGCTTTAGAAGGTGCTCTGAAGCTGAAAGAAATCAGTTACATCCATGCGGAGGGCTACCCGGCGGCCGAAATGAAACACGGCCCGATTGCGCTGATCGACCGGATGATGCCGGTGGTCATCGTCGCACCGAACGATCATACCTACAACAAGGTGATATCCAATATCGAGGAGGTTCGTTCCCGAGGCGGTGTCGTGATTGCGGTGGTCAATGAAGAGGATGATCGCATGGAGCAGTTGTCCGACTATGTGATTCGTGTTCCCACCTCTCATCCCGAATTGATGCCGTTGCTTGCCACCATTCCCCTGCAACTGCTCGCGTACAGGATCGCGGACCTGCTGGGCTGGGATGTGGACAAGCCGCGCAATCTCGCCAAGAGTGTCACGGTGGAG
>WJJA01000591.1 GCA_014729955.1 bacterium | reverse complement strand
GCATGAAGCTGTGCAATACCGCGAATCCTTCGCAACAAAGCAGATGACACAGTTGGAACCGCCCGAAGGGGGAATGAATAGATGAGTTTGCCTTGAAAACATTCTGTGCCGAAGCAAAACCATATTGAGCGACACTATATTTTTGTTAATATAGTATTTAGAAAAGAATATTTACTTCATTCATGAAATTTTCGGGCTAGATCCGGTGCAGCCGGATTGTAACCTGGCACCTCAGTCCGCCACAGGCTGTCAGGCCACACACGCGAAAAAGCTGCGCGCAGGACCAGGCAGAACATCCAACAATCGAATGTCCTATATTATCAATTTGCAGGCATTCAACACACAACACCGGCGAAAGGCGTATGACCGACCTGCCCACGTGGGACCGGCTGGACCAACCGACAAAAGAAGCCCTGACCGACTACCTTCGCGGTTTCATCACGGACCATAAGTGGAACCTGATGGATGAGAAGCTGGAGGATCGCACACGGCATGTCACGTTGATCCTGGAAGATGTCTACCAGCCGCACAATGCCTCGGCCGTGATCCGCACAAGCGACTGCTTCGGTCTCTCGGACATTCATATCATCGAGAATTCGAACAAGTACACCACCAGCCCGGGTGTGTCGATGGGCGCGAACAAATGGGTTCGTGTTAACAAGTGGGGGAAGATGCACCACTTCAGCACGCCGGATTGTATCGCGCACCTGAAACGGGAAGGTTACCGTATTGTCGCGAGCACACCGCATACCGACGAGATTCTGCTGCATGACCTGCCGATTGATGCGCCCATGGCGATCATGATCGGGACAGAAGAGGAGGGTTTGTCCGACGAAGCGCTCGAGCTGGCAGAAGAATTCGTGCGTATCCCGATGGTCGGCTTTACCGAAAGCTTCAACCTCTCGGTGACCGCAGGGATAGTGCTGTACGACATCATGACACGGTTGTGGGCGTCGGGGGTGTCGTGGAAGCTCACCGACGAAGAACGGTTTGAACTGCGCGACCACTGGATCGGCAAGGTGTTGCGCCGACGGAAGCAGCTGGAATCGCGCTTTTGGGACGAACGTGGGTAGTCTACTCCTCGCGCCAGTCGGGTGAAAGCAGACCGTCCATTTCTGCAAGCGATACCGTTCGGAGAGCACGTTTGACCACCGGCGGGTCGATCATTTTGCTGCCCAGGCTGACCACGCCAAGACCTTGTCGGTCGGCTTCTTCAAACGCCAGCACGATCTTTTTCGCTTTGGCAATCTCTTCACTTGATGGTGCAAAGCCGCGGTGGACGACTTCGATCTGGCGCGGGTGAATACAACCCTTGCCTTCGAAACCGAGCGATTTTGCTTCCTGTACCGATTCCATCAGGGCGTCCATGTCGGAGACGTCGGAGAAGACGGTATCGATCGGCTGCACTCCCGCGGCACGCGCTGCGTTGACCACCTGTGAACGTGCCCAGAAACTCTCCCGGCCTTCATTGGTCCGTTGCGCGCCGATATCTGCGGTATAATCCTCCAGGCCGATCGCGAGGGCGACGACGGTATCATGCGCCGAGGCGATCTCGTAGCCGAACCACGCGCCTTTGGCCGATTCGATAATCGGCATCAGCCAGACCGGTTCGTCCCGATCATGATTCCGGGACAACCGTTCGATTTCCTCGACTACGGCGCTCACCTGCGAAGCGTCCTCTACCTTGGGAATCAACACCAGCTGAACCCCATAGGGTACGATGAAGGCGAGGTCTTCCAGGCCGAGTTCGCCCTGGTTGATACGAACCATGGCTTCGCAGCTTTGAAAGTTGAGATGAATGAGGGCATTGCGCACCAGGATACGTGCAGCGTCTTTTTCGGACGGTGCCACGGAATCCTCCAGGTCGAGGATGAGGGCGTCCGGCTGGTGCAGGGGGGCATTGAGCATGAACTTCGGTTCATTGCCGGGCAGGTAAAGACGACTGCGACGGGGTCGTTTTCTGTCCGACTCTTCTTTCGCGGATTCCGCTTCCGGAAGCCACGGCTCGACCGTTTTGTCCGGTACCAGTCTTCGTACCACCGCTTCCAGGCGTGACATGATTACAAACGGCAGCGCGCCCTGATCTTCGACCGTAACTCGGGCATGTTCGATGCCGAACTGGTCCAGTCCGTCCGCAAGCAACTTCCGGGTGGTGTCAGAAAAGAACGCGTCCACCTTACTCCTGATGTCCCACTCGATTCCGCCGGCATCCCTGCGTTCGATCTCGATATAGACATCTGAGCGAACACTTGCACCACGCCGTCCCGCCGAAGCTTTCGCTACCGTCATCATTCCCTCTCCCTGTGGCTTTGAACGCAAAGGTAGCCGTTTTCTCCTGCCGGGACAAATCTATGAAGGCGTACTGGAGATGTCAGGTTGGGCGGAGACGACCTCGCTCCCTCTGCCTCTGGAACCGATGCAACCCGTGAGCCGACTATTCCCGTTTTTTGCGTTCTCGCCTACATTGCTTTGGTTCCGTTTCATTTGTTCTGTTCAGGAGAGACCATGAAGGGTCCTCTTTTTGTGGGCGACCTCGTAATCCTGTTCGTCGCGGCGATTGCGGCGATTATTGTGATGAGATTGCTTCGTCTGCCGTCGATTATCGGGTACCTGCTGGCCGGTGTCTTGATCGGGCCGTCCGCGCTGGGATTACTGGGCGACCCGAAGCAAGTCAAGGATCTCGCAGAGATGGGTGTGATCCTGCTGCTGTTCACCATCGGGCTTGAGATCTCGCCGACGCGTCTGTGGAAGTTGAGACGTGAAGCGATCATCGGCGGTGGGTTGCAGATTGCCGGGATGGTTCTGTTCGGCGCCATCGGCTCCCGTCTGTTCGGGTTTGCCTGGGGGCCGGCGGTGGTGATCGGGTTCTTTCTCTCGCTTTCCAGCACGGCGATTGTCCTGCGTCTCCTGTCCGACCGGGGTGAAATGGACAGTCCGCACGGCCGCAACAGCCTCGCGATTCTCCTGATGCAGGACATCATCGTGGTGCCGATGATGCTGATGGTGCCGATGCTGACCGGTGAGGGATCGGGACCGCTCTCGCTGCTGTGGATCTTCGGCAAGGCAATTCTACTGATCGTTGTCGTGATGGTGCTGGCGCGTCGTGCGATTCCGTGGGTGATGGATCACATTTCGGCCCTGCGCAGCCGTGAGGGATACCTGCTGATGGTGGCGGGGATTGTATTTTCCACCGCATGGCTTACGATGCTGGCCGGCCTGTCGCCTGCTCTCGGGGCGTTTGTCGCCGGACTGGTGATCAGCGAATCGGAACACCGGCACCTCGCGATGGCGGAAACCGTACCCTTCCGTGACCTGTTCCTCGCGGTTTTCTTCGTATCCATCGGGATGATGCTGGATCTGAGGGCGCTGGCGGCGGATCCATGGACCCCGATCGCGCTGGCGGTTGGTGTGTACCTGGGCAAGGGATTCTTAATCGCCGGGATCGTGCGCATGCTCGGGTATCCGGGCACGGCGGCGTTTCGCGCTGGTGCCGCACTCGGACAGGTAGGAGAGTTCTCCTTCGTGATCCTGCTGACCGGTGTGAGCGCCGGTTTGATTGACGGTGCGCTTTCGCAGGCCCTGGTCGCCACGGCGGCGCTGACCATGTTTGCCACCACCGGCGTGATGGGCGGGGTGCAGGCGATGTTGAAACGTTCCGGTGAAGCAGCCTCGAGCACGACTCCCAGCCCCGAACCGGAGGAAGCGCCGCCGCCCGAAGATGCGCATGGCGCGAAACGCGATCACGTAGTACTGATCGGCTACGGGTACGGCGGACGCGCCATGGGGCGCACCCTGGCGGCGCTGGGGATTTCCTTCGAGGCGATCGACATGAATCCAAGGACCGTGCAGAACTATCGTCGGGACGGCGTTCCGATCATTCTCGGCGATGCCACGCACCCGGATATCCTGCGCGATGTAAGCATTGCCTCGGCGCGTGCGGCGGTGGTGTCGATCAACGATCCAAACGCGCTGCGTCCCATCCTGCAACGGGTACGGCATGAAGCGCCGAACATCCGTTTGTTTGTAAGGACACGGTTTGCCTCGGAGATCAGCGAAATGCTCGATCTCGGCGCGGACGATGTTGTTCCGGACGAGTTGGAAACGTCGTTCCAGATCGCGGCGCGATTGATGCACACGCTTGGGGTGCCGTGGGATGTGGTGCGCCGTCACCTTGCGGAGCTGCGTAGCGAAGGGTACAAGATGTTGCCGTCTCCGGTCCCGCTGCCGACCGATATGGCACTTCCCGACGGTGTTGCGATTGAACGAGTCACCCTGGAGGACAGTGACTACAGTGTCGGCCTTTCCCTCGTCGAATTGAACCTGCGACGTGAAACCGGCGCTTCGGTGATTTCGCTGGTTCGCGCGGGCGATACGCTGTTCGATCCGGCTCATACCAACCTGGAACCGGGAGACTGCCTGGTACTGTCGGGGAATGAATCGGCGTTGCGAGAAGCCGCTGTTTTTCTTTCTTCGGGTGGCGAAAAACCGAAAAAAGAGAAAGAAACCGTGCATAAACCTGTTGAAGGTTGAGGGTCTTTCGGAGTCGCGCATGGCTTTTCCCGTACAGGGTCATTATCTTTTCTGATCTAAGCAGTTTTGAGGGGGTGAAACGACGGATCGGACATGCCGGAGCCTGTACGTATCGCATTGGTGGGAGCGACGGGGATGGTGGGACATACCGCCCTGTTCGTTCTCTCTGAGCGAAGAAGCTTCCCCATCGACCTGCGGGTGTTTGCAACCGAGCGCTCGAAACGCCGTGCACTGCCTTTCGGAGACGGCACGGTCGCGGTGGAGGCGATTCCAGATACTCCGCCGGATGTGGACTTCGCGCTGTTCGCGGCACCGGGCGAGGTTGCACGAGAGCTTGCGCCTCTGTGGGCCAATGCCGGCATCCATATCGTAGACAACAGCTCGGAGTTTCGGATGACCGAGGGTGTCCCGCTGGTGGTGCCCGAGGTCAACGCTGAGGCGATTGCGCACGCCGGCCGTCTGATTGCCAACCCCAATTGCTCCACCATTCAGCTTGCTGTCGCGGTCGCTCCTCTCGAACGTGCCTTCGGGATTGAAGATCTCAGCGTTGCCACCTACCAGTCGGTATCCGGCGCCGGAGCGGAGGTAGTGGAACGCTGGCAGTTGGAAGTGGACGGCGGTCACGGCGGACGTTCACCCCTGCCCGCACCGATTCACGGCAACGTGATCCCCTCTATAGGCGAAGAGGACGAGCACTGCCGGTACACCACTGAAGAACACAAGATGTTGAGCGAGTTGCCGAAAATCCTGGGTCGGGATTTGTCGGTCAGCGTGACAG